>CAMWKA010000033.1 GCA_947174725.1 uncultured Lachnospiraceae bacterium
ATAAAGAAGTGCTTCACCGATGCGCTTCCCTTCTTTTGGAAAAGGAGCGGATCACCAGGGAAGAATTTGAAAATCTGTTTAAAAGTACGGATTTTTCCACAGCCGGTATAGGAATTCTTTAGGCATTTAATTAAGAAAGAGACAAAATGCACAAAAACACAAACTGAAAATTGTTATATTTGTAAAAGTTTTTCATAGACGAAAATGAAAAGCGTGTTATAATACAAAATGTAACCCCCAATACATTTTATAGTTTTTTGCTATAACCCCATAAGAAAGAAATACCTTCTCTGAAAATGACAGTTTTGCGACTGTCATTTTTACTTTGTCTTACTTTATCAAAAATTAAAATTTTTAAATTTTTAATTATAGAATACTATATCTTGAAGAATAATACTAAATATTGTATAATAAATGTCGTATTGTTTCAAAATATGACACAATATGCGATATAATATAATAATTACTGAATTTCTTACCGGAGTGTGATTATGGAACGATATGCTTTTTTCTCAGATACGTCTGATAATTTTGTGACCCCGATGCAGCCGACGGCATTTGATCTTGTGACGATACGCCTTCGGACGGCAAGGGACGCGGTAGATCGTGTTACGTTGATGTCGTCTATGGGATCGTTTCCAATGGAGATCATTGAGCAGGATCTGCTTTTTGATTATTATGCCGTTGAGATCCAGATGGATAATGAAATGGTTAAGTATTATTTTGAAGCATATGATGCAGAGAAGGTGATTCGATATGATACCCGTGGAATCCTGCAGCAGGAAGTGGATGAACATTACTGGTTTAAGCTGATTCCGGGATTTCGGACGCCGGACTGGGCAAAGGGCGCCATTATGTACCAGATCTATGTGGACCGCTTTTATAACGGCGATCCGTCCAATGATGTGGAGGACAGGGAGTATTATTATATCGGGGATTACTCCGTGCATGTAGATGATTGGTATAAATATCCGGCGCAGATGGGGATTCGGGAGTTTTATGGCGGTGATCTTCAAGGCGTTTTGGATAAGATGGATTATCTGGAAGATCTGGGCGTGGAAGTGCTTTATTTTAATCCGTTATTTGTTTCCCCCTCGAATCATAAGTATGATATTCAGGACTATGACAATATTGATCCTCATTTTGGAAAGATCGTGGAGGAAAAAGGCGAGCTTCTGAAGGAGGGACAATATAATAACAGCGAAGCGTCGAAGTATATCAACCGTATTACGAATCCCGCCAATCTGAAAGCGAGCAATGAACTGTTTGCCAAGGTCATAGCGGAAGCACATAAACGCGGGATGAAGGTGATTCTGGACGGCGTATTCAACCATTGCGGTTCCTTTAATAAATGGATGGATCGGGAACGGATTTATGAACAGGCCCAGGGGTATGAGAAGGGCGCCTATATAGATGAAAAAAGTCCTTATCGAAAGTATTTCAAATTTCATGATGAGAATCAGTGGCCCTATAATGGGACTTATGAGGGGTGGTGGAATCATGACACGCTGCCCAAACTCAATTATGAGGATTCCAGAGATCTTTATGATTATATCTTGAGAATCGGGCAGAAGTGGGTGTCCGCGCCTTATTATGCAGATGGCTGGAGACTGGACGTCGCGGCGGATCTGGGACATTCGCCGGAGGCCAATCATAAATTCTGGGAAGATTTCAGAAAGGCGGTCCGGCAGGCCAATCCGGATGCCCTGCTTCTGGCGGAGCATTATGGCAGCGCGGAAAAATGGCTGCTTGGCAAAGAATGGGATACGGTTATGAACTATGATTCCTTTATGGAGCCATTGACATGGTTTTTGACCGGTATGCAGAAACACAGCGATGATTTCCGGGAAGATATGCTGAATAATGCCAGTGCGTTCTGGTGTGCGATGATCTTTTATGGCGCGGAATTTGCAATGCCGTCGCTGATGACGACGATGAACGAACTTTCCAATCACGATCATTCCAGATTTTTAACAAGGACCAACCGTAAGGTCGGCAGGTCGAATACCCTTGGCCCGGAGGCAGCTAATGAAGGCGTGGATTTTTCCGTTATGCGGGAAGCGGTACTGATCCAGATGACGTGGTACGGCGCGCCGACGATTTATTATGGAGAAGAGGCCGGTCTTTGCGGATTTACCGATCCGGATAACAGAAGGACTTACCCATGGGGCAGAGAAAATAAGGAGCTGATCGCCTTTTATAAAGCGATGATCGGACTGCGTAAATCCTGCCGCGAGTTAAAGAAAGGCTCTTTCCTGAAACTTGGGGAGGATTACGGATTTATCGCTTATGGAAGGTTCATGCGTGAAATGCAGTCGGCGGTTCTGGTGAACAATACGGAGCGTGAGATTGAGAAGGAAGTTGATATGAGTCTCCTTGGTACCCCGTTAAACGCGGTTGTGGAAAGGAAAATTATGACAACGGCCGATGGGTATACGGAAGCAAAGGAAAAGTATACTTTATGCGAAGGGAAACTCACTATGAAGCTTCCGCCCCATAGCGCGGTAATGCTCAGATATCAGAAGGGATGATAGATCCGGTGTCAGGTTAGGATTAGGAATATTCCGCTGATTCGACATCTTTTTTCTT
This sequence comes from uncultured Lachnospiraceae bacterium, assembly GCA_947174725.1. GTDB lineage: Bacteria > Bacillota > Clostridia > Lachnospirales > Lachnospiraceae > NK4A136. The sequence goes on from CAMWKA010000033.1 coordinate 2,590, forward strand.
GGTTAAATTGCATAATTTTTTGACGGGAAATAAAAATATACTTGCAAATATGATGAAGCTGTGGTAGACTTGGTATAAACGAGTGACGTATGTCGTTCGTAAAAACAAATTTATAGGGAGGTATATGTAACATGAAAAAGAGATTATTGGCCCTTACAATGGCAATGATCATGGTTGCAGGTACAATGGCTGCCTGCGGTGGCAACACAGATCAGCCGGCAGATAATCAGGGAGCTGCAAATCAGGGCGGTGGTGAAGATCCTGGTACTCCGGATCCTGGTGTAGAACCTGATCCTGGTGTAGAGCCTGCACCTGAAGTAGAGCTTGTAACAGGTGGTGACACACTTACAATCTACTGCTGGAACGATGAGTTCAAATCTCGTGTAACAGATCACTATGCTGATTACACAGCGGTAGATGCTACACATGGCACGATTGGTGATACACCGGTTGAGTGGATCATTACTCCGAACGAGGGTAATGGCTATCAGAACAAGCTGGATGAGGATCTTCTGAACGGCGTTGGCATTGATTTGTTCTTGATTGAGGCTGACTATGCTCTGAAGTATGTAGATGCGGAGTACACATTGCCTATCTCTGCTTTGGGTATCGAGCCAAGCGAGTACGCTGATCAGTATCAGTACACAAAGGATATCGTTACAGACAGCAATGGAGTTCTGAAGGGTCTTTCATGGCAGGGATGTCCTTGCGTTATGTTCTACAACAGATCTATCGCAACAGAGGTTCTTGGCAGTGATGATCCTGATACAGTTCAGGCAGCAGTTAAGGATTGGGATACTTTCAATGAGACGGCTGCACAGATGGTAGATGCAGGTTATTATATGACATCTTCTGTCGCTGATACTTATCGTGTATATCAGAACAACGTTACTACTCCTTGGGTAGTTGATGGCAAGATTAATATTGACGCTAACCTCGAGAAGTGGGTAGAAGACAGCATGGCTATGGTAGAAGCAAAGGAAACAAGAACGCATGATCTTTGGTCTGATGACTGGAGTGCAGGTTTCATGACAGCAAACAACAACGTATTCTGTTACTTTGGACCGGCTTGGTTCATCAACTACTCCATGACACCGAGAGATGATGATGGCAATCCGCAGGCAGGTACGATTGGTGCTATCGGCGGTTGGGGCGCTTGCGTAGGTCCTCAGTCCTGTTACTGGGGTGGTACATGGATCTGTGCCGCTTCAACTTGTGACAATATGGATCTCGTAGCTGACATCATGAGAGAGCTTACTATGAATCCTGATGTTATGACAGAGATCGTTGAAGCTGATGATGATTTCGTTAACAATCAGCCTGCTATGGAAGCTATGGCAAAAACAGATTATACATCTGACATCCTTGGCGGACAGAATCCTCTTCCTCTTTACTGCGAAGGCGTTCTGACTCTTGATCTTTCCAACCTGACAGCATATGATCAGGCTTGTAACGAGGAGTTCCAGAAGGCTATGAAGGATTACTTCGATGGTAATGCCACATATGAGGAGGCTCTTGAAAGATTCTATAATGCAGTTCAGACAAAGCATCCTGAATTGACATACTAATCGATGATATCAGGTGTTCTTTTAAGCATACTGATGAATGGATGAAAAGGGCGCCACTTCACTTATAGTGGAGTGGCGTTGCTTTTAAGCAGAAGCTGATATTTGTCTTATGGCAATACCAATGCATAATGCTGAAATGAGAAGAATAGATTTATGGAGGTTAAGGTATGAAATCTAAAAAAAGCAAGGTAGTGGCTTTTAATAAGTGGGGATACATATTTCTGATTCCTTTTGTTGTCGTATATAGTATATTTCAGCTGATTCCGCTGTTTACGACTATATATAACAGTTTCTTTGAAAATTATCGTTCCGGGTTGACAGTGATAGGACCTACTTTTATAGGGATTGATAATTTTGGGAAACTGTTTTCAGACAAGAATATTTGGATATATTTTGGGAATACGATGCTGATGTGGATTATAGGGTTTCTTCCACAGATCCTTATTTCCCTGTTGCTTGGCGCATGGTTTTCAGACAACCGTCTTCGCTTGAAGGCTTCAGGCTTTTTTAAGACAGTTATCTATCTGCCGAATTTGATTATGGCATCCGCATTCTCCTTGCTGTTTTTTGCTCTTTTATCAGATGGAGGTCCGATCAACTCGATACTGATAGCTTTGCATCTTAGGACAGAGCCTTTTCATTTCTTTTCTTCTATCACTGCATCGAGGGTCATTGTTGGGTTTATTAACTTCTTGATGTGGTTTGGTAATACGACGATTTTGTTAATGGCGGGTATGTTAGGTATTGATACATCTCTTTATGAAGCGGCAGAAGTGGACGGAGCGAATAGCCGTCAGAAATTCTTTAGGGTAACACTGCCGTTGCTTAGACCGATTTTGATTTACGTTGTGATTACATCACTGATCGGTGGTCTGCAGATGTTCGATGTGCCACAGATCCTTACAAAAGGTGCCGGTAGTCCGGCGGGCTCGACGATGACGCTGATTATGCACCTGAATCAGCATTTGTATAGCAAGAACCTTGGTATGGGTGGTGCGCTTTCAGTAGTCCTCTTTGTGCTAACTGGTATTTTGAGTATTATAGTATTTAAGATGTCCGGATTTAAACTGGAAGATGATTAAGGGAGGATGATGATATGGCACAGAATATGCAGATAACGTATGATATAAAAGGTGAAAATACTGGTACAATCAAAAGACGTAGAATAGTTGCTTATATTGTATTGGCTTTTCTTTCGCTGTTGTGTTTGTTTTGGTTTTACTTACTATTTGTAAATGCTACTAAATCGCATGCAGAGTTATCACTTGGATTTACAGCGGTTCCCAGTACCCATTTGTTCACAAACTGGAAACAGCTGATGAAAATGCCATTGAAGGTTTTGCCGGGTCTTGCCAACAGTATATTTGTTGCGGCATTAAGCGCTATATGTGCTACCTATTTCTCTGCGATGACGGCATATGCAATCCATGTATATCGTTTTGCAGGACGTAAGGCGATCGCAACATTTATTCTGGCAGTTATGATGATTCCGACGCAGGTTACGGCACTTGGTTTTCTGGAGCTGATCAGAAAGTTCAACATGATGGATACGTTTTGGCCGTTGATTATTCCATCTGTTGCGGCCCCGGCTACTTTCTTCTATATGAAGCAGTATCTGGACAGCGCATTGCCGCTGGAGATTGTAGAAGCGGCAAGAATTGACGGTTCAGGAGAGTTCCGTACTTACAATACGATTATCATGCCGATTGTTAAACCGGCTATTGCAGTACAGGCGATTTTCACATTTGTAGCCAGCTGGAATAATTACTTTACTCCTGCACTTATTCTCTCAAATGAGAACAGAAAAACGTTACCTATATTGATTGCTCAGCTCCGTTCCATGGACTGGTCACATCTGGATATGGGTGCGGTATATGTCATGATTGCATTTTCAATCTTCCCGGTAGTAGTTGTTTACCTCTGTTTATCTAAGTATATCGTAGGCGGCATTGCAGCGGGTTCCGTTAAAGGTTAAGCTTTATCGGAATATGGAATATAATGTGAAAATAATGTGAAATTATCAAAATGGCAAGATTTATCTTGCCACTTTTGTTATACTATATAAGATAGTCGGTGGCAACTGTCCCATATACATATGCAGGGGTATAAAGATGGCGATGCGAGATGAAATCAGGCAACAGAATAGAAAATGGAAGACTATGACACCGGAAGAGAAAAAAAAATATTTTTTGACTTATTATAAGTGGCATGTTATTATTTTTTGTGTCATTTTGATAATGGTTGGCATCCTGATCAGAGATATCATTAGAGGGAGCAGAGAACAACTGTTATACGTGATGACCATAAATAACTCAGAGCAATATATGTATTATGGGCTAATGGATGAATTTGCACAGTACGCTGGGATAGATACAGATGAATATCAGCTTCATTGGGATACAGATAATATCCTTATTGAAAATGATACTGATTATACGTCGATTGCTACTATCCAAAAGTTTGCTTCTTATTCTGCAGACGGTATGCTGGATGCATTGATTTTACCAGAGGAAGATGTTGCATACTTTGAGAAAGAGGAATACTTTATAGTCGACCTGAAGGAGTTTTTGGATGATGAGTTCTATGCTGCAGTAGAGGATAGGCTCTATATGTATTATTGTTCCACTCTGGATGAGGATATCTGCATAGGATTTTATTTGGATCAGGAGGATCGCTTCTATGAGATTGGCTTATATGGTAAAGAAGAGAGGGTGGTATTGATTCCATTGTCCAATAGTTCCCGTTTGGAGTATCTGAACCTGTTCTTAAAATACATGGGCGAATATTAAATACGCATGGTGATATGAGGAGTAAAGTATATGCTGCGTTCATTTTTGTTTGATCCTGACAGCGGGTTGATGCTGTTTTTTGGTCGGATTGTCGATTTTTTCTGGTTGAGCATATTAACGGTGATAGGATGTCTGCCGCTGATAACGGCGGGAGCTTCGATTAGTGCCTGCCTCTATTGTTGCAGGAAAATGATTCTGCATGAAGATACGCATCTTACCAAGAAATTTTGGAAGGCATACAGAGCGAATATGAAGAAGGGGATCCTGCTGGAAATCATATTCCTTGATATATTCCTGCTTTTGGGAGGAGTGGTCATCCTCATGCTGTATGATGAAAAAATTATCGGAAGAACGCTTAATATTCCGATGGCGGTAAATGTTATTGTTTTGCTTCTCATTATCATCTACTTTATGGCATTGGTGCATGTATTTCCGTTGAATGCATTTTTTGAGAATAAACTATCCGGCACATTGAAAAATTCCTTCTTGATCGCGATATCCAATCTGCCAGTTACCATTGCGATGCTGATTGTGAATGGACTACCATTTCTGCTCTGTTACTGCTATCCGATATTGTGGTTCTTTGAGGCGATTTTCGGCATCGGTCTCTGCGCATTCTGGACGGCTCAGCTTTACCGTATTGTTATGAAGAAGCTGGGGATCGAGGAAACATAGAAAGAGGAGAGATTATATATTATGAGAAAAATTATGTTACAAATATCCGTTGCTGGGATTATTATTTGTCTTATATGCGTCGGTCTATCAGGGTGCGGTATGGCAGGAAATTCTGTGAGTCAGGGAGATGCGGGAACAAATACTGCTGCAGAAAATTCACCAGAGGTACTGAATGTTTTCGGGAATGCCATTACGGTGGCGGACTATAATCTGTATATCATTCAGTATTTTTATAATTATGGGATTACCCCGGATCGTTTGGACGAGGCAGGTGTAAATATGATTATGGATTCGGCAACGGATAACCTGAAGGCGGAGATGGTGCGGAAAAGGCTTGTAGAGGAGGCTGGATTGACAGCCAGTGAGGCGCAGTTAACGACAATAGAATTGATGGTGGATGCATTTTATGGAACATTTGGCGAGGAATTCCTCAGTAGCTATGGAATTAACGAGGCGGATGTTCGGGCTATGGTTGAGCGTCAGTTAGACATTTATCTGTTGACTGAAAAAGCAGAAGAGGAACTTTTCTCTGAATATATGGACCAGTATGAAGAGGAATATGAAGAATATCAGTTCCGCGATATGTATTATGTTTTATTTCCCAGTATTCGTTTGGGGTACGATGAGAATGGGGAACTGATTGTGGATGATGCCGGAAATCCGATTCCCTTAACAGAAGAAGAGATGGCGGAACAGAGGGCGCTTGCGGAGGAATTTAGAGAGCGTGCAGTGGAAGGATTATCTTCCGGTGATGCATCAGCCTCTATGGAGATTCTGGCAGCGGAATATGGGGTTGAGCCCTATTCCAATAAGCAGTATTATGTAAATGGTTTGTATGATGATGAGCTGAGTCAGATGGTTGAGAGTCTTTCTAATGGTGAGATTTCTGAAGTGACGCTGACTGATGTGGGTTATATGATTGTACGTATGGACAATTCCAACGATACCGAATATAAGGAGCAGATGATTACTCAGTTGGCTGCCCAGTCTGCGGAAGAAAATAAGGATGCTCGGGTACAGTCATGGGTCGATGCGGCCGGGGCGGGAGATATACAGCCGGATCAGGAACTGCTTAACACGATTGATGTAATGGCATTGTGCGAGGATATGATAGAAAGAGGCATTTGGTTTGATCAGAATAACCTGAATGTACAATAGTTGGAAAAATGCACAAATTTTCTGCCCAAAATCCGACTTGTAAAATAAAAATACATATGATAATATTATTGCATGTAGGTAAGAAGAAGTATTGGGGATTTTTTGCCATAATCTTTATTTGAAGTTTAAAGAGGGCATGGTCTTAACATTAATAAAATGAAAAGAGGGAAGGTAAGCTACTATGGCAAATTTAAATGAAATCATGTATGAAATGATCAAAAAAAGCGGCTGCATTACGACAAGTAACGTCAACGAGATTGAAGAGATCATAGATACAGGATTGGAGAAAACAGAAGAAAATATTCAGAAAGTAGCTTTAGATTATCTGGACGAAAGAGGATTTGCTCGTCGTATTGATAACTTGGAGCGTGCAAAACAGCATATTATTGAAAGTTCTATGTTTTCTGATACAGTACGTGTCAGAAGGAAACGTGAAATGGTTGAGGATCTTTTCCAGGAAGCAGATGAAGAAGAACTTGAGAAATTAATGAAGATCTGCGAAATGGATACCCTTTTGAAAATCAAAGACAAGCTGAATAACATGACTGCAAAGAATTATGAATATGCAGTTGAAGTTTTGGGCGATATTCTTACTGATGCGGATAAACCCAGCAATCTGATGGAATTTGAGTCCTTCCAGATGTTATTAAACAGATACGCGTCAGCCGGATGGCGTGTGATCTCTATTGAGTCAAGAGAAACAACAAACCGTAAGATTTCCATGGCAGGTTTCTCTACAACAACAAAGCAGGTAATTGTGGTATTTGAAAGAGAAAAGAATTAAAAAACTGTCGGAAGATCTAGAATACATATTTGATGTTGGCAGATTGATCGGGTATCTATAAAGAAGATATTGGATCAGTCGCAGGTTGATAAGAGATTTTAGATATGATATGATGAGTGAAGAGGCATAAGTCTCTTCACTTTTTATGTTTAGGAAAGGATATGATGCATATGAGAAGCGTAGCGGCAGAAGAGATTACGAAGACAGTAAAGGAGATGTGCATCGAGGCCAATCATTTTTTGTCAGAGGATATGGAGGCTGCAATGACGGCGGCGGCTCTTTCGGAAAAATCGCCATTGGGAAAACAGATATTGGAGCAATTGAAAGAAAATCTTGAAATTGCAGGAGAAGATATGATACCAATCTGTCAGGATACCGGCATGGCGGTCATCTTTGCGGAGGTTGGACAGGATGTGCATGTGGAAGGTGCATGGATTGAAGCGGCGATCAATGAAGGCGTAAGGCAGGGATATCAGGAGGGTTTTCTTCGCAAGTCGGTTGTAGGCTGTCCCATCGAGCGGATCAATACAAAAGATAATACTCCGGCAGTCATACATTATGAGATCGTTCCTGGCGATCAACTCAAACTGACTCTGGCACCGAAGGGATTCGGCAGTGAGAATATGAGCCGGGTCTTTATGTTAAAACCGGCAGATGGCATAGAAGGAATTAAGAATGCGGTTTTAACCGCAGTAAAAGACGCCGGTCCGAATGCATGCCCGCCGATGGTGGTCGGTGTCGGAATCGGAGGTACTTTTGAAAAATGTGCCATTCTGGCAAAACAAGCGTTGACACGACCGGTCAATCAGCGTTCGGGACTTCCGTATATAAAGGATTTGGAAGAGGAGCTGCTTGCTGATATTAATGCGTCCGGCATTGGTCCGGGTGGTCTGGGAGGAACGACTACCGCATTGGCGGTCAATATCAATACCTATCCGACGCATATTGCAGGACTTCCGGTGGCGGTGAATATCTGCTGTCATGTTAACCGGCATTGTGTGAGGGTAGTGTGAGAAGAACTTCTAATCGCTCGCAGCAAAGGCTGCTTCGCGAAGAAGTTCTATATCTCACACCGAAAAACGCAAAAGCGAACCCGTTCGCTTTTAAGCGGCGTTTTTCATTTCTTTTGGGCCGCCGAAGGCGGCATTGTGTGAGGGTAGTGTGAGAAGAACTTCTAATCGCTCGCAGCAAAGGCT
>CAMWKA010000034.1 GCA_947174725.1 uncultured Lachnospiraceae bacterium
CGGAACATGTGCCGGGAGGGTCTTCCGGCGGCTCGGCAGCGGCAGTTGCGGCGAAAGAATGTTTCTTTGCGCTGGGTTCCGATACCGGAGGGTCGATCCGGCAGCCGGCTGCTTTCTGCGGCGTTGTCGGCTTAAAACCTACGTACGGAACAGTGTCGAGATATGGGTTGATTGCTTATGGGTCCTCACTGGATCAGATCGGCCCCTTGTGTAAGGATGTGACGGATACGGCAGTTGTTCTGGAGACGATCGCAAAGGCAGATGAGAAGGATTCGACTTCCATTCTGCGTAATGATACGAATTTTACGTCTGCGCTCATAGAGGACGTGGAGGGGATCAGAATCGGGATTCCCAAGGATTATTTTGGCGAGGGTCTGGATCCTGAGGTCTCGGCAGCGGTGAAAAAGGCGGCGGAGGATCTCAAAGCCCACGGCGCTATTGTAGAGGAATTTGACTTAAGCCTTGTGGATTATGCAATACCGGCATATTATACCATTGCCGATGCAGAGGCAAGTTCCAATCTGGAGCGTTTTGACGGCGTCAAATATGGTTACCGTACCGGGGAATACGAAGGACTTCATAATATGTATAAAAAGACGCGTTCCGAAGGTTTTGGCGAGGAAGTAAAGCGCCGTATCATGCTGGGTTCCTTTGTCCTGTCTTCCGGTTATTATGATGCGTATTATCTGAAAGCGCTGAAAGTAAAAGCGCTGATCAAACAGGCGTTTGACGCGGCGTTTGAAAAGTATGACATTATTCTGGGACCCGTTGCCCCGACGACAGCCCCCAGACTGGGCGCCAGTCTTTCCGATCCGCTCAAGATGTATCTTGGCGATATCTATACAATATCAGTCAATCTTGCAGGACTTCCGGGCATCAGCGTTCCCTGTGGCATGGATTCCAAAGGGCTGTCCATCGGTTTGCAGATGATTGCGGACTGTTTCAATGAAAATGTGTTGATTCAGGCGGCGTACACATATGAAAAGATTCGAGAACAGCTTCAGGAAAGGCAGGGGTAATAGATATGGCAAAAGAATATGAAACAGTCATAGGTTTGGAAGTTCATGTAGAGCTTGCTACAAAGACAAAGATCTTCTGTGGTTGTTCGACCCGGTTTGGCGGAGAGCCGAATACCCATACCTGTCCTGTTTGTACCGGTATGCCGGGTTCCCTTCCGGTGCTCAATAAACAGGTGGTAGAATATGCGGCAGCGGTGGGACTGGCGACAAACTGTGATATTACAAGACACTGTAAATTTGACCGGAAAAACTATTTTTATCCGGACAATCCGCAGAACTATCAGATATCGCAGCTCTATCTGCCGATCTGTCGTAACGGATATGTGGAGATCGAGACAAAAGATGCGGATCAGAATGTTGTCACAAAGAAAGTCGGTATTCACGAGATCCATATGGAGGAGGACGCGGGCAAGCTGATCCATGATGAGTGGGGCGACTGCAGTCTTGTAGATTATAATCGTTCCGGCGTTCCGCTGATCGAGATCGTGTCAGAACCGGATATGCGCAGCGCGGATGAAGTAATCGCGTATCTGGAAAAGCTGCGTATGATCATCCAGTATCTTGGCGCGTCCGATTGTAAACTACAGGAGGGCTCCATGCGTGCGGATGTGAACCTTTCCGTGCGGGAGATTGGTTCTGGGCAGTTTGGTACCAGAACGGAGATGAAGAATCTGAATTCCTTTACCTCGATTACCCATGCCATTGAAGGGGAGAAGAACCGTCAGATCGATCTTCTGGAAGCAGGAGAAAAGGTAGTGCAGGAGACAAGACGCTGGGATGATGTGAAGATGGAATCCTATGCTATGCGAAGTAAGGAGGATGCGCAGGATTACCGTTATTTCCCGGACCCGGACCTGATTCCCGTGGAGATTTCCGAAGAGTGGCTTGACGAGCTTCGGGCAAAGCAGCCGGAATTCAGACCGGAGAAGATAGAGCGTTATAAAAGAGAATACGGGATTCCGGAATATGATATCGAGATCATTACCGGAACGAAGCGGATGGCGGATATTTTTGAGGAAGCGACGGCGCTCTGCGGACAGCCCAAGAAGGTTTCCAACTGGCTGATGGTGGAGACGATGCGTCTCTTGAAGGAAAATAATATGGATGCGGATCAGATCCGCTTTGCACCGGAACATCTGGCAAAGCTGATTCAGATCGTGGATCAGAAGATTATCAACCAGACTACCGCGAAGGAAATCTTTGAGGTGATGTTTGCGGAGGATATTGATCCGGAAAAGTACGTAGAAGAACATGGTTTAAAACAGGTCAGCGACGAGGGAGCGCTTCGTAAGACGGTGGAGGAAGTCATTGCCGCCAATCCACAGTCGGTAGCGGATTACCGGGCAGGGAAAGAAAAGGCGATTGGTTTTCTGGTTGGACAGACCATGAAAATCATGAAAGGAAAAGCCGATCCCGGAACTGTTAATAAACTGTTGAAAGAACTTCTGTAAAAAAGTCAAAATTTTTATCAAAAATAAATAAATTACTTGCAGTTACCCCTTGTTATTGATACAATAATGATATAAGTTTCAATAATAGGGGGTAGTTTATTGAATACAACTTATGAACTGGTGAAATCGGCAAAATATTTTATGCAGGGACACTCGGATGATTTCTGGAGAATCTATGAGATGTCTGTAGACGATATGTACTATCAGATGCATTTTATTGTCTGCAACGACCAGCAGACAGATGCCTTGCTGGAAAAATTGTATATTTATTTTGCTCAGAACGCGTTCCTGTTGGATGATCCCAATGAGTTTGCGATATGGATGAACGAAACGGTATCCCAATTCACTGCGGACTGGCTGGCTGCGAACAGGCAGGATATGCTTGCGGCAGAAGAGGCGGGCGCGTATGAGATCCCGATTGGTGCAGATGCTTATCTTCCGGGCAATGAGATCGATGATTTAGAATATATCCGCACGCTGGAGAATTATATCTGCAATCTTCCCGAGATTCACAGGCAGACGGCACTGGCATTTTATTTTGACAATCTTCCGATGGAGAAGCTGGTGGAGATCCTTCATCTGGATGCGTTTAAGATCAAAAAAAGGATCGGATATATTGAAAAGGTTTTGAATCAGCAGATGAGGATGTATTGCAAGGATCGTGGATATTCCATGCCATATGTTGATTCACAGAAGATCCTGCGGGCACTGGCGGAGCTTGGAAAGATGTATCGTTATCCGGAAGCAGAGAAGCTGTTCAATCAGATCCGTATCAAGGCGATCCATTAAGGAAACGCTGATGGTAGTGTTTCCTGCGTCGGATTTGCGCTATTAAGCGTCACCATTGCGTGGCGCTTTCATTATATAATCAATGTTATGTATTTGGAGGAAAGAACGTGTCATTGAGATTTTATATCGGCAGTTCCGGCGCGGGAAAGAGCAGCCGTCTGCAGGAAGATATTATAGAGCGTTCAATGAAAGAGCCGGAGAGGCATTTTTTTGTATTGGTTCCTGATCAATATACCATGCAGACACAGAAGGAGATGATAGAACGTCATCCGCTGCGTGGATTTATGAATATAGAGATCTTCAGTTTTGGAAGGTTGGCGCATTATATCTTTGAGGAAGTGGGGCAGCCGGAACGTCTGACGCTGGATGACACCGGAAAAAATCTGATTCTGAGAAAGCTGGCATCCGAAATGGCGGATGAGCTTCCGGCGATCGGAAGATATCTGAAAAAGACAGGCTATGTTCATGAGGTAAAATCAGTCATTTCCGAATTTATGCAGTATGGTCTGGATGTGGACAAGGTGGACAAACTCTGCGCGACGGTAAAGGATAAGCCTGTGCTCAAGGGAAAACTTCAGGACATCAACAGGCTTTATGAAAGCTTTTTGAAGTATTTGGGAGAAAAGTATATCACCACAGAAGAGACGATGGATCTTTTGGCCGGATTATTGGAAAAATCAGAATTGATCAGGGGAAGTATCGTGGCGCTGGATGGATTTACCGGATTTACGCCGGTGCAGAACCATGTTATCAGCAGGCTTTTAACATTGTGCGAGGAAGTAATCCTGACGGTCACGCTGCCTGCGGAAGATTCAGAACAGCTAAAGCAACCCGGGCAGCTGAAGCAACCCGGGCAGGATTCCACACTCTTTGCCTTGAGTAAAAAAACGATTGTTACGATGAACAGACTGGCGAAAGAGATGGATGTGCCAAGGGGAGAGGATGTTCTGTTAAAAGGCGCTCCGGTGATCCGTTACCGGACGCAGCCGGCGCTGGCTCATCTGGAACAGCACCTGTTCCGGGCAGGAGCGGGGATCTATCAGGAACAGGCGGATGGGATACATATTTATTCCGCAATATCGCCGAGGGAAGAACTCAGGAAGACTTTTGTCAGGATCCGCCGGCTGATTCAGGAAAAAAAGTATGCGTATAGGGATATTGCCATTGTCACGGGGGATTTGGAGCGTTATGCTTCATATGCGGCAGAAATGTCAGAACGGTATGATGTTCCGATTTTTTTAGATAACAACAGAAAATTGGGATTAAATCCCTTTACAGAGTATGTGAAAAGCGGTCTCAGGGTGATCCGTAATAATTTTTCCTATGAAAGTGTGGTACATTTTTTGAAATGCGGATTTACCGGACTCTCGGAGGAGGAAATCGACAGGCTGGAAAATTATATGTTGGCGCTGAAGATCCGTGGAGAGAAAATGTGGAGCCGGGCGTTCGTGCGGTGTCCGGCATATATGAGGCGGCAGACGCAGGACCCGCCACAGACACAGGATCCACAGCAGACACAGGCTCTGCCAGATCCGCTGCAGCAGATCAATCAGACAAGGGAGGCGCTGATGGAGCTGCTGGGACCTTTATTGCCGTTAAAGAAAGGGGGACCGGCGGAAGAAATGGTAAAGATCCTTTACCATTTTATTGCGGATCATAATATTTATGATAAACTGCAGGAGTATGTCAGGTATTTTAAAGATCAGGAAGATTTTGCCAGAGCGGGAGAGTATGATCAGATCTATGGATATCTGATGCAGCTTTTGGAGCAGATGGCTTCTTTGCTGGAAGGTGAGAAACTGTCATTAGAGGAGTTTATAGAGATCCTGGAGGCGGGTATTTTGGAACTTCAGGTGGGGATCCTGCCACAGGATACGGATCGTGTGGTGATGGGGGATATCGAACGAACCAGATTGAAACAGGTGAAAGCGCTCTTTTTTGTGGGTGTAAATGAAGGAATCATACCAAAACATAATACGGGCGGGGGCATGATCTCCGATATGGATCGGGAGGCGATAGCGGAAGCGGGATATGAACTTAGTCCTACGCCAAGGCAGAAGATGTATACGCAAAGGTTGTATCTGTACATGAATATGACAAAGCCTTCAGAGCAGCTGTGGATCTCCTATGCGCAGGTGGACGCAGAGGGAAAGTCCCTCAGACCGTCTTATCTGGTAGGAATGATCCGTAAGATGTTTCCGAAGCCGGAGACGTCCGGTGCTGATGGGCAGCCGGATAGGAAAACATCGGAAACCGGTGGGGAGTCTGCTGCAGGTATGACGTCGGTTATGGATGAGATCGTGGCGTTGAAGGACAGTAGGGATCATTTCGCGCATCTTTTCCGGGAGTATGCCGGACAGACGCTTCGGAGGGAAATGCTGCCGCTGTTTGCGGCGTTATATAAGGAGTATGAAAAGCGGGATGCGGCAACGCTTTCCATGATCAGGGACGCGGCATTTTACCGCTATTCTCCGGAAAAGCTAGACCGTGGTGTCGTCAGGGCTTTGTATGGCGTCGTGTTGGAGAACAGTATCAGCAGGATGGAAGCATATGCCCGCTGCGCTTACGCGCATTTTCTGCAGTATGGTATGCAGTTAAAGGAGCGGGAAGATTATTCCTTTGGAAATATGGATATGGGAAACTTTTTTCATCAGGCTCTGGAACAGTTTGGACATCAGTTGAAAGAACAGGGACTGTTATGGACGGATTTTACGAAGGAACAGGCGGAGGAGATCCTCGACAATATTTTAAATAATATTGCCGTGGCCTATGGAGAGAGCGTGATCTATCAGGACGAAAGGACGGCTTACCGGTTGACACAGATCCGCAGGATCCTGCTTCGCACGGTACAGAATCTTCAGTATCAGCTGAAAAAAGGAAGCTTTGTGCCACAGGAGCTGGAGTACAGTTTTCGTAAGGAGGTATCCGTAGATCGGGTAAAGCTGGGATTGACCGATGAGGAAAGACTGATGCTTACCGGAAAAATCGACCGTTATGATGTCTTTGAGAAGGACAATCTGCTTTACGTGAAAGTGATCGATTATAAATCAAGGGATAAAAAGATAGATCTTGTCCAGATGTATTACGGACTGCAGCTGCAGCTTGCCGTATATCTGGAACAGGCGGTAGAGCGTGTAAAGCAAAAAAATCAGGGCAGGCAGGTCATTCCGGCAGCATTATTTTATTATCCGGTGACAGATCCGATCATGGTGCAGGAAAATGCCAATGTATCCCAGGAGGAATGGGAGCGGTGGATGCATGAAAAACTGCGTGTGTCAGGTTATTTTGTGGAGGATGAGGAGGTTATCAAAGGGTTGGATCGGGCCTATATTGATGTTTCCGACGTCATCCGGCTGGAAAAGAAAAAGGACGGCAGCTATACGGCAGCGTCTCAGGTCATCCCAAAGGATACCCTGAAGCTGCTTAGCGATTATGCGGATCATATGATCCGCAGGATCGGAAGCGAGATACTGCAGGGGGAGCGGAATGCCCGTCCGTGCGGCGATACTGCCTGCAGTTATTGTTCCTACCGGGAAGTATGCTGCTTTGATAGACGGCTGCCCGGATTTGAATGTCGGGATATGGATATGAGCGAGACGGAGGCAATGGAGAAGATAGCGGAGGAACTGAAGGATTCGCGGAAGTGAAAGAAAGGAAAAAACATGGCTGGCGTTACCTATACAGAAGAACAACAGAAAGCCATTCAGACCAGAAATGCCAACCTTCTGGTCTCAGCGGCGGCGGGAAGCGGCAAGACGGCAGTGCTGACGGAACGGATCATTTCCCTGATTACGGACAAGGAGCATCCGGTTGATATTGACCGAATGCTTGTGGTGACGTTTACCAAAGCTTCCGCTGCAGAGATGCGGGAGAGAATCGGCAAAGCTATCAATGAAAGACTGGAGCAGACACCGGAGGACGGTCACCTGTTGCGACAGATGGCGCTGCTTTATAATGCCCAGATCACCACCATAGATAGTTTCTGCCTCTATCTGCTTCGGAATAACTTTGGGGATATCGGACTGGATCCTGCTTTTCGGGTGATGGAACAGGGAGAACAGAAGCTTCTGATGAAGGATACGATGGACGAGCTGCTGGAGGAACGGTATCAGGATAAAGAGAATCAGGATTTCTTTCTGCTGGCGGAATGTTATGGGGAGAATGGAAAGGACGATCTTTTAGAGGAAATCACGCTCTCACTTTATGATTATGCCATGAGCCATCCATATCCGCTGGACTGGCTGGAGAATGCGGCAAAAAGTTATGCTGTGGAGACTTTTGAGGAACTGGAGCAGAAAGAATGGTGGAAGGATTGGCTGGCGGAAAATGAACGGTTGATAGAACAGGGACTTACGATTACAGAGGAAGCGGAGGGATTTTGCCGGGAATCAGATGGTCCGCTGGCATATCTGCCGGCGATTGAAGCGCAGAAGTCGCTGCTGACGGAATTGAAGGGAAATCGGGCATTTGACCGCAGATATGAGATTTTACACGGGGCGGAGATTCCGGGCTTTGGAAGGGCAAAGAAAACGGATGATAAAGAACTCTGCGACAGAGTGAAGGCCTGTCGGGAAAGTGTAAAGAAGATTCTGGAACGGTTGTCCGGTTGTTATTATGATACGTCGGAACATATCCTTGCCGCGCAGAAAGGGTCGAAAGCGGCAGCAGGAGCTCTGATACGTCTTGCGGAGGATTTTATAGAGCGTTTTGGACGTTATAAGCGGGAGAGAAATGTTGTGGATTTTTCTGATATGGAGCATCTTGCGCTTGAAGTTCTTCTGCAAAAATCAGAGGATGGGACGCTGGTTCCCACAAGGGCGGCGAAGGAATATCAGGATTACTTTGACTGCGTAATGGTGGATGAATATCAGGATAGCAATTATGTTCAGGAGTATCTCTTAAAGACGGTTGCCAGAGAGGATAATTATTTTATGGTAGGCGATGTGAAACAGAGCATCTACCGTTTCCGTCTGGCCAGACCGGAGATCTTTATGAAGAAATATGCGCTTTTCAAGGAAGAAGCGGCGGGCAATATTCGTATTGATCTGAACCGCAATTTCAGAAGCCGCAGGGAAGTGCTGGAAAGCGTCAATGATGTCTTTGAAAAGATCATGACCGGAAAAAGTGCGGGCGTGTCTTATGACGAGCGGGCAAGACTGTATCCGGGAGCGGAATATCCTGTGGTCGAAGGACAAAGTCAGAATACGGAGCTGGTTCTGATCGAAAAGCCAAAGGAATATGATGACACCATAGAAGCAGGGAATGCAAAAGAACTGGAGGCATATTATATTGCCGGCAGGATACGGGATATGATGAAGCGGCATTTTCAAATCTATGATTCCAAAAGCAAAACTGCCAGAGCGGTGTCTTACGCGGATATTGTGATTCTGCTGCGCGCCATGGACGATCAGGAAGAGGCGCTGCGCAAGGTTTTTGAAAAGCAGGGAATCCCGGTATATTCTGCAACAAAAACAGGATATTTTTCCACATTGGAAGTGAGGACGATCATGAGTGCCCTTCAGGTACTGGACAATCCCCGGCAGGATATTCCGTTGTATGGCATGATGACTTCTTATATCGGCGGTTTTACGGAGGAGGAAGCGGCAGAGATCAAGTCAGGAAGAAACCGTAAGGACGGGGACAGATGCCTGTATGATGATGTGTGCAGCTATCGGGAAGATACCGCCGCAAAGCCATTGGAGGCGAAGACCGCCGCCCTGCTTGATATGATTGCAAAGTACCGCAGGAAGGCAAAATATACCGGCATCAGGGAACTGCTGGAGGAACTCTATGAAAAGACCGGTTATCTGGACTATGTCACAGCGCTTCCGGGAGGGACGCAGCGAAGAGCCAATCTGATGATGCTTTTGGAACGGGCGTCCGATTTTGAAGCGACGAGTTATCATGGTCTGTTTCATTTTGTCCGCTATATCAGCCAGCTGAAAGCGCAGGAGGTGGACTATGGGGAAGCGGGCATATTGGATGAGCATGCGGATGTGGTCAGGATCATGACCATCCATAAGAGCAAGGGTTTGGAGTTCCCTGTTTGCTTTTTGTGCGGATTGGGTAAGAAGATCAATCGGAGAGATGTTTCAAAGCCTGTGTTGTTGGAGTCAGAGTATGGTATTGGACTGGATCATATCGATCCGCTGCTTCGTGTCAGGAGACCTACGATATTGAAAAAAGCGATTGCTGATAAGATCCTGACGGATGCAATTTCAGAAGAAATGAGGATCCTGTATGTCGCTATGACGCGGGCGAAGGAAAAGCTGATCATGACCGGAAGTGTCAACGATTTTGAAAAGACGATGGAAAAATGGAAGAAGGGCGGATCCGCGGATTATGATAATATCCTGCAGTACTCAACATATCTGGACTTTTTATTGGCGGCTTATCTTGGAAGCGGAAAGGGAGAAAAATATATCTTAAGCAGTAAAATGGAAGAGATGATAGCGCATACACAGAGAGACGACCTTGTAACCACGCTGTCAAAAGAAGCGTTGAAGGATATCGGGATACAGTCCGATCCTTCCTGGGAGAAGGTTTTAGAGGAACGCTTTTCCGTAACCTATCCATATCCGGAACTGGCGGGATTGTATACAAAGACTACGGTATCGGAATTGAAAAAGGCGGCTTATGAGGACACGGAAGCCTATCAGATGTTTGATACGCAGCAGAAAGAGGCGTATGTGCCGAAGTTTATACGGGGAGAGGAGGAAGCCTCTCTGGGGAGTAAGCGTGGAACGGCAGTTCACAGAATCATGGAGTTGATAGAATACAGGGAATTATGGAGTATCCATGAAGATGCTGGAGTCTTATCGGAAGGTCTTAGGCAGAGAGAGGGAAAAACGGATCAGAAAGTGTTGGAAGATCAGGTCAGGCGGATCATGGAAAAAAATATTGTGTCCGGCAAGCTGACAAAAGAAGCGGCAGAGCTGATCAATGTCCGAAAATGCGCGCGTTTTCTCGCCTCTGATCTTGCAGGACGGATGATCAAGGCTGACAGGGAAGGAAAATTATATAAGGAAAAATCTTTTTTCATAGGGATTCCCGCAAAGGAGCTTAAGGAAGAATTTCCGCAGGAGGAGACGGTTCTGGTACAGGGGGTGATTGACGTCTATTTTGAGGAAGAGGACGGACTGGTACTGCTGGATTATAAGACAGACAGGGTAGCGGAAGCGGAGGAACTGAGGTCAAGATATCATATCCAGATGGAACTGTATGCCCGCGCGCTGGAGCAGATCACACAAAAATCCGTGAAGGAAAGGCTGATTTATTCTTTTTCATTGGAAACTTCCCTGAAGGTCTGATAGGAAAGAAACGATACTGAAGAATGCGTCCGGAAAGCACAAAAAACAATAGCCAAAAGTGTATTTATTTGTTATAATGTACGCGAAAGCAATGAGCAGTGCGCGAATGAATGAAATCATTTGCCGCCGGAAGCTTGCTTCCGGGCGGAATATGATTTCATGAGTGAGCATAGGGC
>CAMWKA010000035.1 GCA_947174725.1 uncultured Lachnospiraceae bacterium
GCTCACGCAGTATGAGGATCCGGCGGAGGTATTGATCTTCGACGGTTTTATCACTATGGAGGAAGATGCACTTAAAAAACTTTATGATTCTCTGGGGCTGGCTATGACCTTTCAGGACTTTTTGCATATACGCAAATATTTTTCAGAGGAGGAAAAACGTGATCCTTCCATGACGGAGATCCGTGTGCTGGATACTTACTGGTCTGATCACTGTCGTCACACCACATTTTCCACGGAGCTTACGGATGTGGAATTTGAAGAAGGGTTTTATAAGACGCCGTTGGAGACCACATATCTCAGTTATCTGGATACAAGGAACGAGATCTATGAAGGGCGGAGCGATAAATTTGTCTGCCTGATGGATCTGGCTTTGATGGCGATGAAAAAGTTAAAACGTGACGGCAAATTGAAGGATTTGGAGGAATCCGAGGAGATCAATGCCTGTTCAATCGTTGTGCCGGTAGAGATCGATCCCGGCGACGGTACGCCGTCTTATACGGAGGAGTGGCTGGTCAGCTTTAAGAATGAGACTCACAACCACCCTACGGAGATTGAACCCTTTGGTGGGGCGGCAACCTGTCTTGGCGGAGCGATCCGCGATCCATTGTCAGGACGTTCTTATGTATATCAGGCGATGCGCATTACCGGTGCGGCAGATCCTACGGTACCGGTGTCGGATACGTTAAAGGGAAAGCTGCCGCAGAAGAAGCTGGTGCGCGGCGCAGCAAGCGGTTATTCTTCCTATGGCAATCAGATCGGACTGGCGACGGGATTTGTCAAGGAGATCTATCATCCTGCTTATGTGGCTAAGAGAATGGAGATCGGCGCGGTGATGGGAGCAGCCCCCAGAAAGAATGTTTTCCGAAAAAGCTCCGATCCCGGGGATGTGATCATCCTTCTTGGCGGACGTACAGGGCGCGACGGCTGCGGAGGAGCAACAGGATCTTCTAAAGTCCATACGGAGCAGTCGATCAAGATATGCGGCGCAGAGGTACAGAAGGGCAATGCCCCGACAGAACGTAAGATACAGAGGCTGTTCCGCAGGGAAGAAGTCAGCCGGCTGATCAAAAAGTGTAATGACTTTGGCGCAGGCGGTGTGTCTGTTGCAATCGGCGAACTGGCAGACGGACTGACCGTAGATCTTGATCTTGTGCCTAAAAAATATGCAGGTCTGGACGGTACGGAACTTGCAATCTCAGAGTCTCAGGAGCGTATGGCGGTTGTTGTAGCACCTGAGGATAAGGAGAAGTTCTTGGCTTATGCAAAAGAGGAGAACTTAGAGGCGGTTACAGTGGCAACGGTCACGAAGGAGCCGCGCCTTGTATTAAAATGGCGTGGAAAGGATATTGTCAATATTGCAAGAAAGTTCTTAGATACCAATGGCGCGCATCAGGAAACAACGGTGAAAGTGAGCGTACCGGAGGAAGAGGAGAATTATTTTGAGAAGATTGCCGTAAAAGCAGTGTCGGACGCTTTGGAACAAAAGGACATTAAGGCTGCATGGCTTGCGGCGCTTTCTGATCTTAACGTATGCTCACAGAAGGGGCTGGTTGAGATGTTTGACGCATCCATCGGGGCAGGAAGCGTCCTGATGCCGTATGGCGGAAAGTATCAGCTTACGGAGACGCAGACAATGATTGCGAAGCTGCCGATGCTTGGCACACAGAAGACGGATGCCGTAACCATGATGAGTTATGGATTTGATCCTTATCTGTCATCATGGAGCCCATATCACGGGGCGATCTATGCAGTTATGGAATCTATGGCAAAAATTGTTGCTTCCGGCGGAGATTATAAGAAGATCCATTTTACCTTTCAGGAATATTTCCGCAGGATGACGGAAGACCCTTCCAGATGGAGTCAGCCTTTTGCAGCGCTGCTTGGCGCATATGACGCGCAGATTGGATTTGAACTGGCTTCCATTGGCGGCAAGGACAGTATGTCAGGGACATTTAATCACATCGATGTGCCGCCTACGCTGGTCTCCTTTGCGGTAGATGTGGCGAAGCATACGGACATCGTAACGCCGGAACTGAAGCAGGCAGGGGATAAACTTGTGCTTTTCCAGATCGACAGGGATGAATATGATATACCGGTATATAAGGACGTAATGGAATTGTATGATCAGATCAGTGCGTTGATAGCGGAAAAGAAGATCGTAGCAGCCTATGCGCTGGATGCAAAGGGAATCGCGGCGGCAGTTTCCAAGATGGGCTTCGGTAATGGACTTGGTGTGGAGATCTCCGGCGAGTTGAGTGCGGAAGAGTTATTTGAGAATCAGATGGGAAATATCCTTGCGGAGATATCGGAAGATGCGGCGGATAGCATTACAGTACCTTATACGCTGGTGGGTACAGTGACAGACGGAACATTTATCTGTCAGGATATGAACCTTTCTCAGGAGGAAGCGCTGGCAGCATGGAAGAAGCCTTTGGAGAAGGTATTCCCTACAAAAGCCTCTGAGGACGACGCTAAGGTAGAAAGCGGAGTTTATAAAGCGGACAGTATTTATCTCTGCAAACATAAGGTGGCAAAGCCGAGCGTCTTTATTCCGGTATTTCCGGGAACGAACTGTGAATATGACTCTGCAAGGGCGTTTACCAGAGCCGGAGCCGAGGTAGTGACAAAAGTATTTAAGAATCTGACGGCGGAGGATATCCGTGATTCTGTGCAGGAATTTGAAAAGGCTATTTCACAGGCGCAGATCATTATGTTCCCCGGCGGATTTTCGGCAGGTGATGAGCCGGATGGAAGCGCAAAGTTTTTTGCAACGGCCTTCCAGAATGAGAAGCTGAAAGAAGCAGTCCATAAGCTGCTGCAGGAAAGGGATGGACTGGCGTTGGGAATCTGTAACGGTTTTCAGGCGCTGATCAAGCTGGGACTGGTGCCTTATGGGGAGATCGTCGGGCAGAAGGAGGATTCGCCGACGCTGACTTACAATACCATTAACAGACATATCTCCAAAATGGTCTATACCAAGGTGGTTTCCAATAAGTCACCATGGTTATCGCAGGCGGTGTTAGGAGAGACCTATTGCTCGCCGGCATCTCATGGAGAAGGCAGGTTCGTTGCACCGAAGGAATGGCTGGACAAACTGTTTGAAAATGGACAGGTGGCGACGCAGTATGCGGATATTGAGGGTAAGATCTCCATGGATGAAGAATGGAATGTCAATGGATCCTATATGGCCATCGAAGGAATCACGTCGCCGGACGGCAGGTGTTTCGGCAAGATGGCGCATGCGGAGCGCCGGGATACGGCTGTGGCAATGAACATCTATGGAGAGCAGGATCTGAAGATCTTTGAATCCGGGGTGGCGTATTTCCAATAAATAGGCGTTTGCAAAACTACTGGTTTTTATATGTCCAGTTGCGCAACGGAAATATCCTAAAATTGCATTTCGCATACGCCTAATCTTCAATAAGGTAATTGCGAAAGAGTTGAGTCCGGCTTACATAACTTTTTGTTTGAAAATAGTTGTTCCAAAAACATCATAAATGAAATCATTTTTGGAACAACTATTTTCAAACTTCGAGTTATGTAAACCTCATGGACAGAATTGTGGAACAAAAAATTGTAAAGCAATTGCGAAACTACTGATTTTTCATAAGCAGTTGTGCAATGCAGACCATATCATACGCCGGGTGCTTGTGCGCTCGCCGGCACTTAGGTGCCGTATTTTGGCATCTTAGTGCCGCTGCGTAGCGCGCGCAGCGGGAGCGTGCCCAGCGATGATATGTCTGTGTTGAGCAACGGAAATATGATAAAATTGAGTTTCACAATTACCTATTACCTAAATATATAAGAAAGGAAAGAGTGCATCATGAAGATCATCCACTGCGCAGATATCCATTTAAATTCCAAAATGGCTTCCAATCTCACCAAGGAAAAGGCGAAAGAGAGAAGGGCGGAGCTGCTGCATACCTTTATCCGTATGGTTGATTATGCTGTTAAGGAGGAAGTGCAGGCGGTCATCATTGCAGGGGACCTGTTTGACCATAACCAGATTAATAAGACGACGCGCAATGCCGTATATGATCAGATCAAGCTTCATCCGTGGATAGAGTTTTATTATCTGCAGGGCAATCATGATTCCAACAGTTTTTTGTCCGATATGGAGGAGATTCCGGAGAATCTTAAACTGTTCGGGAAGGAGTGGATTACCTATATTGCCGGCGAAGGTGGGACTGTGATGGAAGATGAGGCATCTGGATCTGAGTCGCATCAGAGCTGCAACATGGGGGGTAGCGTGAGTGGCTTAAATCAAAGCGCTGTGAGGAAGGTTGCTATTACAGGCGTGGAACTTGATCAGGAAAACAGTTCTTCTGTGTATCATTCGCTGGTGCTGGATGCAGGCTGTTTTAATATTGTGGTCATGCATGGGCAGGAAAGCGAACAGTCCGGAAAAGATAAGACAGAGATCATTGCATTGCGGGAGCTGAGAAATAAAGGCATCGATTATCTGGCATTGGGACATATCCATAGATATAAAGAAGATAAGCTGGACGCCAGAGGGACGTATTGTTACTGCGGCTGTCTGGAAGGGCGCGGCTTTGATGAATGTGGGGAGCATGGTTTTGTATTATTAGAGATCGATGAGGAGGAAGGAACCTGCCGTCGGACCTTTGTGCCCTTTGCCTGCCGACAGTTATATGAGACTCCGGTAGATGTCTCCGGCTGTCATACGACTTCGGATATGAAGGAAAGGATCGATAATGCGCTGGAGCAGCAGGAAATTGCGTCAAAGAGTATGGTGAAAGTGGTTCTGATGGGGGAAATCGGTGTAAATGATGAGATGGATATTGATCTGTTATCTAAGCAGTATCAGGATTCTTTCTACTTCTTTAAGATAAAAAATCAGACAAAGTGGAAGATCGACTATCATGCATATGAGTTGGACGAGTCTCTCAAAGGGGAATTTATCAGAGCTGTCAGAGAAGCGGAGGGAATGTCGGAGGAAGATAAAGCGGCGGTGATCCGCTATGGGATACTGGCTGTTTCGGGAGAAGACATTTCAATTTTGTAAATTCTATGGAAAGCAGGGTGGAACGATTTCGGGTTCGCGCTGCAGCAGTGTCAGAAAGCAAGATAAAAGAAGGGAAATGATTGTTCATATGAAAATAATCAGCTGTCATATAGAAAATTTCGGAAAGCTCAGTGATTACGACGTTCATTTTGAAGAAGGATGCAACGTGATCTGCCAAAGGAACGGCTGGGGAAAAAGTACCCTGATGGCGTTTTTAAGGGTCATGCTGTATGGTTTTGTGAATGAGTCCAAGAGAAGCGAGCTGGAAAATGAGCGTAAACGGTATAAGCCATGGCAGGGAGGCGCTTATGGCGGCAATCTGACATTTGAAGCAGGGGGTAAAACATACCGGTGTTACAGGGTATTTGGAGATAAGGAGAAGGATGATCAGTTTCGGCTGGTAGATGATGCCACGAATCTGGAAACAGATGATTTTTCGGAAAGACTTGGGGAAGAATTATTCCAGATCGATCAGGATTCCTTTTTGAAAAGCGCGTGTATCGGTCAGATGAGATCAGACGTCCGATTTGTGGAGGCAACCGGAAGTATGAGCGCCAAGCTGGGCGATCTGATGGAAGAGACCGGGGATGTCAGTCAGTTTGAGGCGGTGGATAAGAAACTTACCGATCTGTTGAATCAGATGTCGCCAAGGCGTGCTACAGGTTCTTTATATAAGCAGAAGAAAGAGATTGAGGAATATAGTTTTCAGATCACAAAAAAAGGGAAGATAGAGCAGACGATTGCGGATATCAGAAAGAAACGCCAAGAGGAAGCAGAATTGAAAGAGCGTTTGGAAACTGAGCGCGATCAGGTGAATGCAAAGCAGAAACAGCTGGTTCTTCAGGAGAAACGGAAGCGTTATCAGGCATTGATTGCAGAGCGCGATCAGAAGCAGGAAGAATATGAGAGACAGCGGGAGCGGCTTCCAAAGGAATTTCCGGAAGAAAACGAACTGGAACGAAAGATCAAAACGGCGGCGGAGATGGAAGAAGATCATTCCGCTATGGAGATTTATGCCCTTTCAGCCGAGGAAGAACAGAAATTAAAGGATTATGAGGATAAGTTTAGTATTCGCCGGAGAGGGAGTCAGTTGCCTGCTGATGATGTATCCGGCAGCAGTCCGTCGGAATGTCGTCCGCCTGAAAAGGAGGAGATCGACCGAATCAGGGGCGTGATACAAAAGTGGCGCGAGCATCAAGGAAAATTGAACGAACTCCGGCTGCCGGATGAGGATCGCCGGAAGCTGGCGGCATACCGCATCCGTTTTTCGGATGGGTCGCCGAAAGAGGATGAATTGGAAAGATTGATCCGCGGCTGGGAGAAGAGAAATCAGAAGAAAGAGGCGCTTGCCACTAAGAAAGCGTCTTTGAATATGGCGAAAATGATGGCACAGCAGGCAAAAGAGGCGGCTTTTAGAGAAGAAGCAGCCGCCAGGGCTGAGGCGGAAGTCGCTGCAAGGAAATCCGGCAACGCCGGTGGAATGATACTGCTTGTAATGGGACTTTTCGTGGCGCTTGCAGGGATTCTTTTATTCATTGCCTATAATAAGGTGTTCGGTATCGCAGGAATGGTTCTTGGCGTTATGATCGCAGGGCTGGCAGTTGTTTATGGCATGCGTAGGCAGGGACGGAAGGACGTAAGAGCGGCGTCGTATAAGACGGGGGCATCGGCAACCATAGGCAGCCAAGACGATTTTGATGATATGGATGAGGAAGCGTTGCGTGAGGAAGATGAGGCAGTCCTTAGTCTGGAACAGGAGATCCGGGAAGATGATGATTTTATCCATAAGACAGAAGCGGAGGTAAGACGTTATCTGGAGGGTTATAAGATAGAGTGGGAGGAATACAGGATTTCAGATGAACTGCATCAGCTGAAAAATGCTGTCCGCGAATATCAAAGTATTCTGGCAAGGGAGAAACGCTACAGGCAGCAGGAGAAGGAATGTAACAATGATGAACTGCGGCGTCAGATCGAGGAGTTTTTGGGGAGGTATGACACTCCGGAAGCGATTGCGGCAGGCGAATATGGGGAATTGCTGCAAAGACTGATCGGCGATGTGGAGAAATATCAGAAGCTGAAAGAAAAGAGGGACCATTATATTCGTCGCGTCAGAATATATGAGCAGCAGAGGGAAGAATTACATAGCTTTATGGAACAGATATCTTTGGAGCCGGAAGACGATCTGTATGAGCAGCTTCTGGAATTGCAGAAGCATCTGAGAATATGTATCGATAAGCGGCAGCAATTGCAGTCGGCGGAGCGGGCGCTGGAGGAATATAAAGATCAAGAGGGCAACAGGGCATTTTTGAGCGAACCGGAGGAGGAAGTACCGGAGACTGCGGAACAGTTATATGAGAGACAGAATGAAATCTCCAGACAGATGGAGCGTGTGCAGAGCAATATCCATGCATATCATATACAACTGGAGGAAAATGAAGAAAAGATAGAGCAGATCAATGAACAGGAATTGCTGTTAGAAGAGCTGATGGAGATTTATGACACGGACTTAAAGAAGTATCATCATCTGGTCAAAACACAGGAATACTTAAAGATTGCAAAAGAGAGACTGACTGAAAAGTATATGGCGCCATTGTCGAACGGCTTTAGAAAGTATTACGGGATCCTGACCGGGGAGAAAGCCGGAAGATACCGTTTGGATGCGAATGCCCATTTAACCATAGAGGAACAGGGACTTCCAAGGCTGCCGGAGTTGTTGAGCGCCGGGTATCGGGATATCGCCGGACTCTGTATGCGTATGGCGCTGATCGATGCCATGTATCAGAACGATGCGCCGTTTATCCTGATGGACGATCCCTTTGTCAATTATGATGAACAGAATCTGCGGGGCGGAATGGAATTCCTGAAAAGGGCATCTGAAAGGTATCAGATCATTTATTTTACCTGCAGGCAGTCAACTCCTTATTAGATTTTTAAACTAGTTCTTGATTTTATCATGTATGTGCGATATTATGTTGATAGAACTTGGGGATATAGCTCAGTTGGGAGAGCGATGCGTTCGCAACGCATAGGTCAGGGGTTCGAGTCCCCCTATCTCCATTTTTTTATTGGCTTTGTTTGTTGCAACATCGCAACGGGATACTTTACAAATTTTGAGATATTAGTTATAATGTGCTTAACAAGAGAGCCAATGGCTAGAGTACACCTAGCCGCCGGCAGAATAAGTGATACAAAAAGTAGCGCCTTATCTTGCTGGGACGAGGGCGCTACTTTTTGCGTTTAATGTAGATAACAAGTGTAACTACAGCGCAAAGCATAATTACAAAACTGAAAAGATCAGAGTATGTAACCATTGGCACCAGCCCCTTTCTATTAAAGTCCGGCGGCTGACATATCGCCCCATTGGCTCCCTGGTTAAATATATTATGTAGCCTTCATTAAGAGAATTCAGCTCATCTTTATCCAACTAATTGAAATTTGTATTAATTATTATTTTTTTCGGTTTTCAAAAATTTCGCATATGAGATGAGTCGTTCTAGCTGGTCAGGGGGAAGGCTTTGCGAGAGCGTTACTAAATAGTTGATATCTGAATTGGAATCTTTTCTTGGATCTCCCATTTCATCCCAACCCATAAGATAAGGAACGCTGCATTTTAGAACATTAGCCAGGGGTTCCATAATGTTAGTTGGCAATTTTTCAATTTCTTTGCTTTCGTATCTATAAATCGTCGCTCTGGATACATGGAGCGCCTTGGCGACTTCATCGGCGGATAAACCAAGTTCTTTACGTCTTTTCTTGATACGTTCATAAATCTCCATTGCGAAGACCTCCTTGTAAAAGAGATCATACTACAATAGTCGCATAAATGCAATAAATATAAAAAATATTCTCAAAAATGCGAAAATTATATTGACTTAAAAAATATACTGTGTTATTTTCAAAACATATATAATCGCATTTTGCGACGAAGAAAGCAACATATGACTTTTAAATCTGGCGTTTTGCCTGATATGGTTCTTTCAGAAACCATAATTTACCATGAGTTAATGTGAAATAATGCGCTGTATTTTTGATAACAGAAGGAGGAAGCAGTAATATATGATAAATGCAAAAGAGGCGGCAAAGTGGTTTATCTACCGCAATCCGGAACTTGCGTCCGGATATATTGATGAGAATACCAAGATCAATAAATTGTTGTATTTTTCTAATTTAATGCATTATTGCGTAGATCATAAGGTTTTGTTTGATGAAGAGTTTGTCGCTTTTCCCAACGGACCGGTGATATTCAGTGTTTATCGGGATTACCGGTATCATGGACTGAATCTCCTGCCGCGGCAGAGTCCACGGATCGAAGGCATGCCGGGACAGATTCTTGATATCATCAATTTTATTTATGGCGATCTATCTGTCGATCAGCTTGTCAGGGAGTCGCATACACATTCGTTGTGGAGGAATGTGCGGCATCTGATCCCGGGAAATCCGGGAATTGATTTTTCCAAAGTGGAGCCGGAGCTTGCGGAATATAACAGGGCATTATACAGAACATATGCGGAGATGGATTTTTCTGCTCTGGTAAAGGAGAAAATATGCGGTAATATCTATTATTATTTAAAGGATTCCTTTGTCATGACAGATAATATTGTGGAGAATCTGTCGCAGCTTGGGAGATACGGGGAACCCAGATTCCTTGAATATATCGACGGAGAGTTGGTGATTTCTTAATGAAGGATGTAATGATCGCTTTTTTATATTTTCCGAACGACCCAAGCCATAATGGCGCGGCGCATCAGATGTATGTGACGGAACATACGGATGGGATATTAAAATTTTATTCCATTTCCTCCATTCTTGGGAAGGAACGGCGGGTTTATGGAGAGGATGGCAGCCGGTACGCAGTGATTCTGCCGCCGGAGCACAGACGCAATGGTTTTCGCGTGCCGTCTTTTATTGACTGCAGTAAGATGTACCAGATCGTGATCGAACGTCCCATTGATCTGTCAACTTTAACGCAGAGGACGCTGGCTCCTGAATTAAAACAGCGTATAGAATCTAAGATCGTGGAAATGAAGAAAATGGGGAAGCATATGATTTTTCGCATTAATGAAAAAGATTTTCGGGCATGGAATCCAAGAGTATGCTATAATCATAATATTGGTTCTTATTAAAAAGGAAACTTGGAGAACAGAAGGGAGAAAAGGGGTGTCATGCGTGGCATGGGGACGGTGATCAATGTTGCGGCAGTGGTTCTTGGCGGATTGATCGGATTGTTATTCGGAAAGAAACTTAAGGCGCAGTTTCAGGAGACGCTGATTGGCGCGATAGGGGTATGCATTTTATTTATTGGGATTGCAGGCGCAATGGAGGAAATGCTGACGGTTCGTGAGACTGGTCTGCAGAGCGGCGGCACCATGGTGTTGATCGGAAGTATGGCGCTGGGATCGATCATCGGTGAATTGCTGAATATAGAAGGGCTTCTAGAGCGGTTTGGAGGCTGGCTGAAGATCAAGGCAAGAAGTGAGGGCGATGCAGGTTTTGTAGAGGGATTTGTAACAGCTTCTCTGACAATCTGTATTGGGGCTATGGCTGTGGTAGGCGCAATTCAGGATAGCCTTCAGGGTGATTGTTCCATTCTTGTGGCGAAGGCGGTTCTTGACATGATGATTATCA
>CAMWKA010000036.1 GCA_947174725.1 uncultured Lachnospiraceae bacterium
AAGACGGCGAAGTTTACCCGGAGGATGGTTATGGACCGATGGAAGACGGCGAAGTCTATCCGGAGGATGGTTATGAACCGATGGAAGACGGCGAAGTTTACCCGGAGGATGGTTATGGACCGATGGAAGACGGCGAAGTTTACCCGGAGGATGGTTATGAGCCGATAGAAGATAACGGGGCTTATCCCGAAGAAGAACCGCAGGAATCCCAAAAGGAAGATGCGCTGAAAGAAGATGACGGTGATGAAGTCTTCTTTGAAGATAAGACGGAAGATATCATTATAGACGTACCGCCTGCCGGTACAGTGATGCCGGGACAGGCCATGATCAATGCCAAGATGAAAGAGGCATTTGTAAAGGAACAGCAGGAAGCAGGATCAGCATCTTTGGCAAATGGGAAGCAGGAAGATGATGTAGCGGCAGTTTCATCTAAGGCACAGGAGGAAGAGCAGACGGCAGCAGAAGAGAAGCAGCCTGAAGGAAAGCCGGTGGTGCTGGCAGAGAAACATCAAAGAGTAGAGAAACCGCAGGTCAACAGCGTATTTGATAATGTATTGTCTCAGGGTATGGACGGGCAGATCTCTTTAGTGGTTCCGCAAGATGTGGTTGTAGAAAAACAGATCACCGGACAGATGAATCTGCAGGAGCTTTTCCTGGAATGGGAAAATGTTAAGAAGCGGAAAGAGGAAGAACGCAGGGCCAAGACTTCAGAAGATATTATGCAGGAAACAGGAAAGATCTTTGCGGAATTTGAGGCAGGGGCGAGGACGGGTCCCCTTGCTAAGATAGAAGAGGAACATAAGATGTTCGCCAGCAAATTCCAGAATAGTGAGATAGAACTGCGTTCTGTTGATGCGCTGGAGAAGATTTCTTATACACAGGGCTCTATCTGGGATGAGGTAGATGCGGCCATTGAGGCGGATAAGAAAAAGTTAGAAGGAGATGCCCCCGTTGAAGAGGAGATAGAATCTGCGGAAGCCATTGAAGGCGGAGAGGAACAGGCAGTTGGCGCGGATCTGTCAGCCGGAGCTGCAGCACTGGCAGGCGCGGCGGTGGGAACCGTCGTTGGAGCAGCGGCAGGAATAGCAGCTGAAGCCGCTCTGGCGGAGGGTGTTACGGGAGATCTGTCTGCGATTGGACAGGCTGCATCCGCGGTTTTAAATGGAGAAGGATATCAAGAATCTCTGGCAGCAGAACAGATGCCGGACGATGCTTCTATTATGATGGAAGAAGGGTATGATGCGGAATCTGGTATAATGGAAGATCCTTCTGCAGAAGAATATTACGCATCAGAGGATGCTGTGCCGGAGGATGACTATGCACCGGAATATGCTTCTGAGGACTGGACAGGCGATCAGGAGTATGTCCCGGAAGAGGATTCTTCAGAGGAATATGTGCCGGAGGAAGCTTATGAAGGAGAACCATCCGGTCAGACAGAACCGATCAATGAACAGGTTCTGAGTACGTCGCAGATCGGGGATATTGAGAGCGCGCTGGAAGCGCAGGCGGATAAAGTCGGCGCCGATACGGCAGAGGAAGATAATGATAATTACAATGGCGAAGAAGAACATTATCTGACGTTAGAGGAGCAGGAGCTGTTTTCTGATTTTATGTATTCCAAGAAGATGCGGAATCAGATCTTAGACGCCATCGACCAGATCAGTCTGGCGCCATATGTGGGCAATATCATTATTACCGGCGATTCCGGCACGGGAGTTATCGAACTTGCCAAGACGATGATCAGAGAGATCCAGATGATCGATAATAATTTTAACGCATCCAAAGTTGCCAAGATCAGCGGTGATAAGATGAACCGTAAAGACCTCGCAGCGATGTTTGAACAGCTGACCAACGGCGCGCTGATCATTGAAAGAGCCAGCGCTATGACAAGGGATACGCTGGAAGGTATGAGCAGAATCCTGGAAGGTTTTCAGGAAGGTATTATTATCATCATGACTGACCGTAAAAAGGAAATGGAGAAGCTGATCGAAAAATATGATATGATCACCGGATATTTTAACGCGAGGATCGATATCAAGCCGATGAATGACAACGCGCTGGTTGATTACGCAAAGAAATATGCCCATACCAGAGAATATAAGATCGATGAGGAACGCGCCGTACTGGCGCTTCACCGCCGGATCAATGAGCTACAGATCGGCGAGCATAATGTGACCACCCGGGAGGTCGAGGATATTATAGATGAGGCGATCGAACGTTCCAAGCGGTTAAGGATTTCTACATATGTTGATATTCTGGTTGGAAAAAGATATGATTACGAGGATATGATCATATTAAAAGAGAAAGATTTTGATTAATTGATAAATGATTGGACATTATAACGTTCAGACATTATAATATATCTAATTAAAAGATTATACTAATCATTTGATTAGTATAGTCTTTATAAGAAATTATGGGAAAAGGATGGGGTGACAATGGAAGAAAAGAAAACATGCGCAGCAGAAGGTGCAGTGGAAGTAAAAACGACAAAACGGAAACCTGCGGTAAAAAAGACGACGGCAGGGACAAGAAAAAAAACATCCGGACCTTCCAAGGCTCCGGCAAAACAGGAAAATACGGTATTTATTTCTGAAGCAGATCAATACGTGTTCGGACAGGGTACGCACTATGAGATCTATAAGAAGCTGGGAGCGCATCCCTGTAAGCAGAATGGCAGAAAGGGAGTGTTTTTTGCGGTATGGGCTCCTAATGCACAGAGCGTTCATGTGGTAGGAAGCTTTAATGGATGGCATACAGATACGCATCCGATGAAGAAGATAGGAGAAGGCGGTATTTATACAGCATTCATTCCGGGTGTATCTGAGGGAGATCTCTATAAATATTATATTATTACTCCGTCTGGAGAGGGTATTTATAAAGCAGATCCATATGCCAATCAGGCTGAGCTCCGTCCAAGCTCCGCTTCGGTTGTTTGCGATATTACCAAGCTTAAATGGACGGATGATAAATGGCTTAGTGAGCGCGCGCAGAAGAATTTGTTCCAGTCACCGATAGCGATTTATGAATGTCATATCGGTTCCTGGATGAAACATCCGGATGGAACGGAAGATGGATTTTACAATTATCGGGAGTTTGCGGATCGTATCTGTGAATATTTGGCAGAGATGCAGTATACTCATGTGGAACTGATGGGTATTGCAGAGCATCCTTTTGACGGTTCCTGGGGATATCAGGTAACAGGCTATTATGCGCCGACTGCAAGATACGGTACGCCGGAAGATTTTGCATATTTGGTTAATAAGCTTCATAATAAAGGAATCGGTGTTATCCTTGACTGGGTACCTGCGCACTTCCCGAGGGATGCTTTTGGACTTGCGGAGTTTGACGGAACCTGTCTGTATGAGCATCCGGATAAGCGTCTGGGCGAGCACCCTGACTGGGGAACAAAGATTTTTAACTTCGGCAAGAATGAGGTAAAGAATTTCCTGATTGCCAATGCATTATTCTGGATCCATGAGTTCCATATTGACGGTCTCCGCGTAGATGCGGTTGCATCCATGCTGTATTTGGATTACGGACGTCAGGACGGACAGTGGGTAGCCAATAAATACGGCGGTAATGAGAATCTGGAAGCAATTGAATTCTTTAAGCACCTGAATTCTGTAATTCACGGATTAGGCAAAGGCATTATGACAATCGCAGAGGAATCTACTGCATGGCCGAAAGTTACGGCGGCGCCGGAGGATGACGGTCTTGGATTTACCTTTAAATGGAATATGGGTTGGATGCATGATTTCTGTGATTATATGAAACTGGATCCGTATTTTAGAAAAAATAACCACCATAAAATGACATTTGCCATGAGTTATAACTGCAGTGAGAAATATATTATGCCCCTTTCTCATGACGAGGTGGTACATCTGAAATGTTCCATGGTCAATAAAATGCCGGGATATACCATCGATAAATATGCCAATCTCCGTGCAGGCTATACCTTTATGTTTGGACATTCAGGAAAGAAGCTTTTGTTCATGGGACAGGAATTTGCTCAGGAGCGTGAGTGGAGCGAAGCAAGAGAGCTTGACTGGTTCCTGTTGGAAGAAAAATTAAATGCCGGCATGAAGGATTTTGTAGCGGAGCTGTTGAAGTTATATCGGAAGAATCCCTGCCTGTATGAACTGGATGACAGCTGGGATGGATTTGAGTGGATCAATCCCAATGACGCAGACAGAAGCACCTACAGCTTTATCCGTAAATCCGCAGATGGTAAGAACAACTTGTTATTTGTCCTGAACATGACGCCGATGAAGCGGGATGAATATTATGTCGGTGTTCCGAAAAAGGGTAAATATAAGCTGGTACTGAACAGTGATGAGGAGCGCTTTGGCGGACTTGGCCATGTGCTTCCGGCGGAATTAAAGGCGATCAAGATGGAGTGCGACAAAAAGGATTACGCCATCAAATTTGATCTTCCGCCTTACGGAGCAGCGGTTTATAAGTTCTAAAAATGAGTGTTGTATAATAACCGCAAACAAATATAATGATTTAAGAAAACGTCTGACAATGGTTGTCGGGCGTTTTTTCATAATAATCCTCCATATCAGAGCAGCTTGCTGCGATGACACGCGATGAGAAATCCGCGCAGGCGGTTTCTCATCTGCGATCAGATTGAAAAATAAGCTATCGAGCTTATTTTTCAATCTAATTTCTTCTAAAAAATCAGATGGCAAGCTGCGCAATCATAATCTGTGCCTATGCTGCTGTACGGAAATAAGAAATTCTAAACATTTCTAATTTAAGTTGTGGAAGACGGACGCAAACGGGGCAAATTCGCCATCCATGGCTCAGTTGCCCCTTTTCGGAACATCGTGTTCCGAAATTGCTGGGTATTGAATAGAAATGTTAAGAATTTCTAATTTCCTTCCAAATGCATAGGCACAGATTATGATTGCGCAGCTTGCCGTCTCAAAATTTAAAAGGTACCTTTTGACACCCAAATCCTATTGAGTGTTAAGTTAGACAAGGTTATGACCGAAATATAATATAGTTTGTAAATAAAGAAATAGCGAGGAAAGCTCATGAATATCCAGAGAAATCAGAAGGAAATGGAACAATATGCCGGGATGACAGATCCACAGGGAGTGCATGGCGGTCATGTACACGGCAGTCATAACAGTGCTGCCCGTGAAGCCGGCGGAAGTGTTCATAAAGCTGGTAGCAGGGGATTTAGTGTAGATTTTTCCGGAGGTATGCCGGGCAATCAGGCATATGATAAACAGGGAAAAACGATGGAAGACGTCATGGCGGAAGCGGCGGCAACCGACGTTTCTTTACAGAAAGATTATATGACGGTGATGTCCAATTCCATGTCTGATGAGGATTTTGCGAAGTTATCTGAGGAAGGCTATGATCCCGGGGTGATGGAACCGGAAGAAGCAGTTACCATAGTAGATACGATCAAGGCGGAACTGGCGGAGTCTGGGACGGTCATTGCGGGTTATAATGATGATATTGATGTTGAGACATTAAAGAAGATCATGGGAAGCGAAGTGCGGGCACAGGAGATCCTTGATGCATTTCATCAGTATGATATCCCGGTGACGGAAAAGAATGTACAGGATGCGCAGGCTGCCATGGAGATGGCAGAGCAGGTAACAAAGCAGCTGCAAAGCAGTACAAAAGAGGATCTGGAAGGAGTAAAGAAGTATCTTCTTGAAAATCATCTTTCCCCTGTTTTAGAGAATCTTTACCGTGCCGTGTATAGCGGCTCCCATGATGCGGATGTGCAGGGAAGGGGATATTTTGCGGAGACGACAGGAGGATATTATGGACGGAAGGCAGACCAGATGGATGTTTCCGCACTGCAGGCCTCTATGGAGAAGGTCATCAAGGAAGCCGGTTATGAGGTGACGGAAAAAACTTTGCAGGATGCTGCCTGGATGGTGGAAACAGGTCTTCCGTTGACGGCTGAGTCATTTGCCAAATTAAATCAGATCAATCAGGCGATCGATGGAATCATGCAGGAGGGAAGGACAGCAAACGTCACAGACTTTCTTGGTCAGGAATCGCTGCTGGAAAAGGCAGTGCGCGTAGAGCAGGAAACAGCTGCAATCACGGACGCCGCGGTGGATAAAGTTGTTGCAGATGGAGACAGACTGGATCTTGCGCATTTGACAGCAGCGCAGGAGAAGATAGAGAGTGAAGCTGGGAGAAATACAGAAAGCGATACGGTGCAGGGCGAGGCGGCAGGACAGGAGGAAGCGGCGGAGCGTTCCATCTATGCCCGCCGTCAGATGGAAGAAGTCAGACTGTATATGTCGGTGCAGGTAAATTATCGTTTATTGAAGCAGGGGATTTCCATCGATACCACAGAGCTTTCTACTTTGGTGGAGAACTTAAAGGCAGCAGAGCAGGAGATCCAGAGGGTTTTATTTGGCAGATCGGGAGAAGGCAGCGATACAGGCAGTGGTGCAATGAATACAGGCGATGTAGCGATGACTTCCATAAAAGAAATGTCTGCATTATTTCAGGAGACCATCAGCAGGGTCCGTGCGATTCCCGGTATGCCGGCGTCTATCCTCGGCGAGCTGCTGCAGGAAAATAAAACAGCCTTTTCACAAAACGTTACTGTGGATATGGTCTATGAGACCGGCGCAGCAAGACAAAGCGCTTACGCAGCCATGGAGGAAAGATACGAACCATTGATGACAGCGCCGATGGCAGAATATGGCGATTCCATAGAGAAAGCATTCCGCAATGTGGACGATATCCTGCAGGAGATGCATCTGGAAACAACGGAGGGCAACCGGCGCGCCGTAAGGATTCTGGGATATAACGGCATGGAACTCAGCGAAGAAAATATCCGTGCGGTAAAAGAAACATATGCCACGGTCAGCAGAGTGATCGATAAAATGACACCTGCCGCTACCTTGGATTTGATCAGAGAGGGCGTCAATCCGCTGACGATTTCCATGGAGGAATTGGAAAATCATCTTGCTGACAGGGACGGCGGTTCTCAGGAAGAAATGGAGAAATACAGCCGTTACCTGTATCGTTTGGAGCAGAAGAATGAGATTACGCCGGAAGAAAAGGAAAGTTATATCGGTATCTACCGTCTGCTTCATCAGGTGGAAAAACGGGATGGCGCAGCGATTGGAAGTTTACTAAATCAGGGCGCGGAGATCAATTTTAAGAATCTTCTGACAGCAGTCAGAAACCATAAACGCGGCAGGATGGATTATCAGGTGGACGATGATTTTGGCGCGTTGAAAGAGGAGATCGCGGGAGAAGGCGGTTATCGTAATTCGATTACGATGGCGATCGAAACGGCGTATCGTGAGCAGGGAATGACAGAAGATGGCGGCGACAGCAATGGTCGCAATGCAAAGAGTCAGGAAGAGGATAGCAGGGTCGCATATTATCAGAAGCTTGCCGGTGATATTAAGGCAGGGCTGACGCCGGAAGCGGTAGCGGAAGTATTTGATGCAGACGATATCAGCCTGGAAGCGCTTTACGATAAGCAGCAGGAAATGGCGAGGACACAGACACAGGAGGCGGAAAAAGCAGATCATGCTTATCTAAAGGAGCAGGCGGCAGAGATCAGGATGGCGGCGGAAGTATCTGATCAGGCAGTGTCAATGCTGTTGTCGTTCGATATGCCTGCCACATTAGATAATCTTGCAGCGGCTGACAGCCTGTTATCAGACCGGGGCAGCATGGCAGGACAGGTGAAGAAACAGGCGGCATATCTGGATGAACAGAGAGCGGTTTCCGTATCTGAAATCGGTTCTGATGAGGCGTCTAAAACAGTGGACGGGACAGCGGAAGGATCGCCATACTCTGCAGCAGGAAGCATAAGTGATTTGCTGGACGACGCTATCGGCAGCCTGCAGGAGCATTTTACGGACAGCGTAAGCGCCAAAGAGGCTTATGAGCATCTGGCGGACCGGATGGAAGAAATTCTGACAGTAAGCGCGGAGCAGCAGACAGACAGGATCGATGTAAAGGGGATCAATCTGGCATGGAAACAGGTTTCTGTCGCAAGAAACATGGCGAGAGAGGAGTGTTATGAGATCCCGATGGAGATTGGAGGCAGGATGACTTCCGTCAATGTGCGTCTTTGTCACAGTAGCGCCACGGAGAATCATGTGACGATCACCATGGAGACGGAGAATTTCGGTAAGGTGTCCGCGTTGTTTGAAGGGGATACGATGTCAGGTTATATCGTCTGTGACAGATCAGACGGTCTGGCAGCTTTGAAACAACAGGAAACCGCTTTTAAAGAGGAGATGCGTGCAAAAGATCTGCCGGTATCTGAAATAAAATTTATTCAATCTGATCGCGTAGATATTAATAATTTTGCGGAAAGAGCCGATGATATTAATAGAACAGGGATGTCGTCAGAAAACCTATATCAGACAGCTAAGACATTTATGAAAGTATTTTTAGGGGACGCTGTTTGACAGTTGTAAATGATGTCATGGAGGATGCATTTGCAGAGAAAATACGTCAATAACTTCGTTAATAACTTCGTTAATAACTTCGTTATAGTAATTGTGAGGTATAATAGGTGCATCTATGTATCTTGCAATGAACAGATGAGGGATCGATGTTATGGCAGTAAAACAGAGTTTACAAACTGAAAGGATACAAGATTATGAAGATCAATTACAATGCAACAGCGATGATGGCGAACAATACCCTGAACAGAACAGATAATAAACTGACAGCAGCCATGGAGAGATTGTCCTCCGGCTTAAAGGTCAACCATGCGAAAGACAATCCCGCAGGTCTTGCGATCGCCAATCGTATGGATTCCCAGGTCAGGGGTATTAAAGTGGGAACAAACAACACAAATGACGGTATTTCCGTGGTTGAGACGGCGGATGGCGCGCTGAGTGAAATTTCAGCGATTATCCAGCGTATGAGTGAACTTTGTGTTCAGGCAAGCAATGATCCTAAGACTGATGGGGACAGAGAGATCATCGATAAGGAGATCCAGCAGTTAAAACAGGAGATCGAGCGTATTGCAAGAGATACAGAATATAATGGTATGCCGCTTTTAGACGGTTCCTTTGACTTGAAGGGTTATACCAACAATCCGGATGTGAAGATCGGATATTATTCCGATGAAGTACCGCAGGGAGATTATAAAATCAAACTTGACGGATTAATTACAATTACCAATAATGCCGATGGTACGAAAGAAGGTACGATTGATCAGGATACGTTAGCAGACTTTCTGACTGGTTTTCCGACAGCTGGACTTCAGGCAAAAGTAAATGAAGATCTGGATGAGCTTACCATAACGGCGGACGGCGATTTTGAAATGCATATTAGAGCTGATTTTACAGCGGTTACAAGTGGTGATGTTGATATTGATATCACCCAGATCGGCGCTATGAAGATCCAGATCGGCGCTAATGAAGGTCAGGAGTTAGGTATCCGTATTCCGAAGATCAGCTTAGAAGATATGGGAATAGACGAGCTGACTTCCATTAGGACATATAAAGAAGATGGCAGTATGGATATAGATGGACCGCAGGAAGGCATTGAAAGTACAAAGAAAGCGTTGACTTATATCAACTCTGTGCGTTCCCGTCTGGGTGCGTACCAGAACCGTCTGGAGCATAATGCTTCAAGTAACGATATCACCGAAGAGAATATGACGTCTTCCTATTCCCGGATCATGGATGTGGATATGGCAGAGGAAATGACGGAATATACGACTCAGCAGGTATTATCCCAGGCAGGTATTTCCATGCTGGCACAGGCCAATGAGCGTCCGTCACAGATCTTACAGTTGCTGCAATAATTGTAATAACAGTGAAATCCATAAGTGGATGCAAAGTGTTGACTGTTCTTAATAGCAATAAGAAGAAAAACAGAATAGAAAGGATTCACAATATGACAAGCGAAAAAAAACAGGAGTTTACTCTTCGGATTTCACAGGCCAATAAAACGGAGCTGGTTGTGATCCTATATGATATGTTTCAGGCATATCTTGAGGATGCAGAGCAGGCGGAAGGAGAGGAATTCCATAATGCCATCAGTCATGCAAGGGCAGTGCTGAATGAATTAATAGAATCCTTGGACATGGAATATGAGATTGCAAAAAATCTTTACCAGATCTATCGATATGTGGAGCGTCTGCTGATACAGGCAGACGTCCGCTTGGACAAAGAACCGTTAAAAGAGGTATCCGGTCATATAAGTCCGTTAAGGGATGCATATGCTACCGTAAGCAAAGAGGACGCGTCCCCATCCGTTATGGAAAATACGGAGGTTGTTTATGCGGGTATGACTTATGGCAAAACGGATCTTAACGAAAACAATGCGGGAGGCGCTTCCAAAAGGGGATTTTTGGCGTAGGGAGTGGACATATGCCCTGAAAATACAAAATGGCAAAGGGTGAGAGCATCTATCAAAGTGGTAGGTGCTTTTATTATTTCATGATAGAGCATATAAATAATATATATTAAGAGAATAGGAATGATGTTTACATGAAGTGCATAGAATAAGTAATTCAAGAAAATTTTGATAAGTGCTAGTGG
>CAMWKA010000037.1 GCA_947174725.1 uncultured Lachnospiraceae bacterium
CCTTCAGATTATGTGCCTTATCCTTTTTACATTTTTCACAATATCTGCCCGTGCTGATGGTCGCCCCACAGATCTCGCAGTTGATCTTTACAGGAGAATCCTCTGTAAAAAACAGTCTTTCCTCACGAACCCACTGCTGTATCTGCTTCGCATCCACACCGCAATCTTCCACAATCTCCGGTATCGTAGCAGTCTTATGCTCCTGTACATATTTTTTTACTGCCTGAAACTGTGCTTCCGCATGCTCTCTGCACGAGGGACAAATCGGTGCGCCACCGACATAGTTAAACATCTTTCCACATTTTCTGCAATTTTTTACATTCATAGCCATACCATCCTCCATGAGATTTTACAGTCTGCCAATGGCAAGCGTAAGGAAATGAACCCGGCTGACTCCAGCGGTTTTCAATACCTTTGCCATCTCATCCATTGTGCTGCCTGTCGTATAAATATCATCAACGATAATGATACACTTTAATTTTACATCAAATT
Source organism: uncultured Lachnospiraceae bacterium (assembly GCA_947174725.1). Classification (GTDB taxonomy): domain Bacteria; phylum Bacillota; class Clostridia; order Lachnospirales; family Lachnospiraceae; genus NK4A136. The sequence continues at coordinate 493 of CAMWKA010000037.1, forward strand.
GACCAATATTAAAAGCATTTTTCAAATTTATTTGTCGCCCGGCCGGATCCAGCTCTTTCATAGGGACTGTCTGCCTCTGCCGGAGCATCAGACCCCGTCTGACAGGAATATGAAGCGCCGCTCCCACCGCTTCCGCCAGAAGGCCTGCCTGATTATAACCGCGCATCCGTTCCTTTCTTTTATACATCGGCACCGGCAACAATACGTCGGGATGCCATTTCATGATCCTGTCACCCAGCCGCTCCGCCATTTCCCTTCCATAAAAGCCGGCATATTCGCATCGTCCCTTATATTTGAAACGATATAGGGAATCTTTGATCGAGTCATATTCATAGAGAGCAAGCCCGCTGTCATAGATATGTCTTCCGTCCATACAATCGTGACAATATTCTTCCTCCTCGATCTGCAACGGTTTACCACACTTACAGCATCTGGGTTCCGCCACATAACGAAGCTTTGGAATACACTCCTCGCATACCTCTTCTTCCTGCAAAAGAACACCGTCGCATACGGGGCATCTTGCGGGATATAAAAAATCCAAAATCCCTCTTTCTTTCAATTTACTTACCAATCATATCCTCCCCATATCCATCTCCATCAATCTCTCATTCAATGATGTATAACGCTTTTGAACCGCATCGGCGCTGATCATCCGCAAAACCGTATCCGGATTTCCTAATATTATAACACAATCCCTGGCTCTGGTCACGCCGGTATATAATAAATTTCTGTTCAATAACATCTTGGGTCCGTTCAGGATCGGCAAAATAATGACCGGATACTCGCTTCCCTGGGATTTATGTATCGTAATGGCATACGCATGCTCCAGTTCATCCAGTTCCTGAAAGGTGTAATCCACCAGCTTGCCATCATCAAAACAAACCTTTAGTATCTTACTGAAGTCATCGATATCTCGTATTGTTCCGATATCTCCGTTAAATACTCCCGTTCCATCCGCAATGGTAATATTATAATTGCCGACAATCTCCCACTTCAGATCATAGTCATTTTTGATCTGCATAATCTTGTCGCCTACCCGGAAAAGCGTATCACCGTACTGGAATTCCTTTTTTTCTGGAGATGGCGGATTAAGACGTTCCTGAAAAACTCTATTCAATTCCTCAGATCCCAAAGGGCCCTTTCTCATTGGCGTAAGGATCTGTGCCTCTAAGGGTTCGATCTGAAATTCTTTCGGCACCTTATCCTTAACCAGCGCCTCGATATACTGATAGATCACCTCCGGACGATCCTTGTCCAGCAGGAAAAAATCCCGGTACTTCTGTGAAAAATCGATAGGTTCTCCTTTATTGATCTTGTGCGCATAGGATACGATATGACTCTCCGCCGCCTGACGGAATATTTTTTCCAGCATAACGCAGGCAAATCTGCCGCTGTCAATAATATCTTTCAGAATCTGTCCCGGTCCCACTGACGGAAGCTGGCTTACATCTCCTATCAGAATCAATTTTGTCCCCGGTATCAGTGCCGCTAAAAGCGCCCGCAGCAGATGGATATCCACCATACTGACTTCATCAACAACCACCGCGTCTACTTCCAGCGGATTGTCCTCATTTCGCTCAAAATTACTTCTGTGTCCCTCTCCCGCAATCTCGCCGCTGATCTCCAAAAGTCTATGGATCGTCTTCGCTTCATATCCCGTGGTTTCCGTCATCCGCTTTGCCGCCCGTCCTGTCGGCGCTGCCAGCACAAAATCCATCTGTTCGGCTTCCAGATATTTTAAAATCGCATTGATCGTCGTGGTCTTACCGGTTCCCGGTCCTCCTGACAATATAAATACGCCGTTTTTAATACATGCCGCTACCGCTTCCCGCTGCAGACCATCCAGATTCATTTCCATGGATGCTTCTATGGCAACGATACGCTCCATAATCTTTTGGTCCGAGATCTGGGAAACCGGATATTCATAGCTGTCCCGCAACTCCAAAAGCTTTCTTGCGCAAGTCATCTCTTCTTTGTAATATGATGCCGGATAAACTCGTTCTTCATCCTTTATTTTCTTTAACAAAACCTGCTGATCCATCGCGAGAGACATCAGCTGTCCTGTGATCTGTTCCGATTCCAGTCCAAGCAGCTGCGCCGTCTTATCCAAAAGAAGTTCTCTTGGATAGTAACAATTCCCCTCTATTGTCTGCTGGTACAGAACATATATGATGCCGCACCTGATACGATAATCCGAATCCACCCGGATCCCTGCGTGGGACGCAATTTCATCCGCAATCTTAAAGCCTACTCCCTGAATATCCTCTACCATCCGATAGGGATTTTCCCTGATGACCTGATAAACTTCATTTCCATACTGCCGATAGATCTTATCCGCCAGATTCTGCCCGATTCCGTATTGCTGCAGAAAAAGAGCGGCATTACGCATCTCTCTTTTCTCCACAAGCTGTTCCGCAATCTCCCTTGCCTTTTTCTGGCTGATTCCCTTGATCTCCGCCAGCCGTTCCGGCTCTTCCTCAATAATACGGAAAGTATCCTCCCCAAAATGATCCACAATTCTCTGTGCCAGCGCGTTTCCGATTCCCTTGATTGCACCGGAGCCAAGGTAACGCATCAGGGAAAGCTTATCCTCCGGCGGAACCGCCTTAATTCCCGATATCTTGAACTGTTCCAGATACTTGGGATGGACAGTATATTCTCCTTCCATCTCCACGGTCTCTCCTTCGGAAAACCCGCGCATAAGACCTACGCAGACATGAGGTTCCCCCTCTACGATCACTTCCGCCACCGTAAAGCCGTTTTCCTCATTCTGAAATATGAAATGATCAATATAACCTTTGAGTATTTCCATAGTCAGCCTTTCCCTTACAAAAGAACGCCGCGTTCATCGCGGCGTTCCCATATCTTTATGTATTATGCTTCTTCAGGCTGCGCGACCTGCCCCTGTGCCAAAAGCGCCTCCACATCGATCGTCTGCGTCCGTTTCATCTGTTCAAACATCTGCATTGCCAGACTGTTAGGTCCTAAGTTTTGATCCGTCAGACTCTTTGCAACATCGCTGATCGCCGTATCCATAAAAGTATCCACCATACCGGAAGAGCTTTCGTCTTCCCCCGTAATATTTACAGTGGACTTCATAGACTTGATTACCTGCTCCCAGAGATAATTTTCAAACTCTTTACAGGCATCTAAAAGTTCTTCATCTGTCTGGGCATTTTTTGCCTTATTTGTCATATCCTGCGAATCAACCTTCGACGCAAGCTGTGACGCATAATCCTTATATCCGCCGATTCCTGCAATATCCATATTTCCCTCCATTCCGCCGCCTTCGGCGGCACAAATAACCATGCCTTTCCAATAACCTACGAACTTTGTGCCGCAGGCACAAATTCGCGGTTGAAAAACAAAGTTTTTCAACCTTATCTCTTCAACTGATTTGCCTGCTCCATCATCGTATCTGAAGTTGTGATCGCCTTGGAGTTAGCTTCATAGGCCCTCTGCGCCACGATCAGATTGACCATCTCATCCGCCAGCTGTACATTGGATCCTTCCAGATATCCCTGTTTAACCGAACTCTTGATAATATTATTTGTGGTAGCCTCATTCATCGCATTGCCGCTGGCAACTGTCTGACGATACCGGCTGCCGTCCATCTTCTCTAATCCTTCCGGATTATTAAACTGGAATAACCCGATCCTGATTCCGAGAGACTGTATATTATTTTTTTCATCAACTGTGCCAAATTCACCATCTGCGGTAGCCACGATCTGGCTGGCATGCAGGTTAGCATTGAACGTAATCGGCTGCCCCTTAGAGTCCAGAACCGGTTCTCCTGCTGACGTGGAAAGAACCAGACCGCCGTTATTCCCTCTCGACAGATTAAAATTACCGTTTCTGGTATAGTAAATCGTACCGTCCTCCCCACGAACCGCAAAGAAGCCTTCTCCGTCAATAGCAAAATTGTTATTGCCGTCCGCCGCATAGAAACTTCCCTGTCTGAAAATCGTTGTGATGGAAGAAGGTCTGACGCCAAGACCAACCTGCGAATCAATCGGTTTTGTGTCGCCGTTTGCTGTTGTAGTCTTTGTCTGAAGCTCCTGATAAAGCAGCGACTTAAACTCATTCTGACTGGTCTTATAACCTACCGTATTCACATTAGATATATTGTTGGCAATCGTATCGACCGCCGTCTGCTGCGCTATCATGCCGGTAGCTGCTGACCATAATGATCTTACCATAATAATATCCTCCCTTTTTTACCTAACTTAGAGTTTTCCTATCTGATTTACTGCCAGATCTAAGGAAGAATCGTATGTCTGAATGACTTTCTGATTGGCCTCATATTGACGCGAAACCGTGATCATATTGACCATCTCCGATACAACACTGACATTCGATGTCTCCAAATATCCCTGCAATATTAAGCAATCCGTTGCATCCGCCGGCTCCGCTCCTTCTACCGGTGTATAATAACTCTCTCCATAATGTCTCAGATAGTTGTAATCCGCAAAATCTGTAATCTTAAGCTGCGCAACCATCCTGTCATTCTGGAAGATCCGTCCCTGTTCATCTACTGTCATCGGAAGATCCGGATTCAATCGGATCCTCTGAGTCGCATTATTATTCGCTCTTGCAAGCACATAATCTCCATCAGTCGTCACCAGATACCCTTCCTTTGTCACCTGAAAATTACCATCTCTGGTGTACATCGTAGAAGTCTCTCCGGCTTTATTGGTAAACTCTACCGTAAAAAATCCTTCACTGCCAAGTGCGAGATCATAATCGTTATCCGTCACTTGCAACGGTCCCTGTGAAAAATCCGTATAGCCTTCTCCGATCTTAACTCCCGGGTTTGCCATACCGATGCGCCTTGGAAGATCCGAACATTCGGAATCATCTCTGATCTTATCCACCAATACCGAATTGAAAGACTGGCTGGTAGCGCCCTCCTTCTTATATCCGATCGTATCAACATTGGCAAGATTGTTGGTCAGGACGTCCATCCTGTTCTGCTCGTTGATCATCCCCGTATATGCCGTATATAATCCCTTTAACATACCAGCTCCTATCCTCCCTGTATTTTACTTCAAGAAAAGCTTTCTGATATTGAACTTCTAAACTTCCCCATTATAATCCGTCAAAAACTCTATATATCTTCCTGTCCCGATGGCCACACAGGTCATCGGTTCCTCTGCCGTCATCGTATTGATATGGGTACGCTCCTCAATCAATTCTTCCAGTCCGCGCAGCATCGCTCCGCCTCCTGTCAGTACGATACCCCTGTCTACAATATCACCGGCCAGCTCAGGCGGCGTCTTCTCCAAAACAGCGCAGATCGTATCCAGAATCTGTGTCGTCGTTTCCTTCAATGCTTCCTGCGTCTCATCTGAGGATACGCGTATCGTCTCCGGAAGTCCGGTGATCAGGTTTCGTCCCCTGACATCCATATACTCAACTTCTGCCGGTTTAAACGCCGTACCGACATTGATCTTGATATCCTCCGCTGTACGATCACCAATCAAAAGATTGTACTTTCTTCTCATATAACGGACAATCGCCTCATCAAAATCATCTCCCGCGATCTTGATGGAAGCGCTTTCCACCGTACCGCCCAAAGAAATTACCGCAACGTCCGTCGTACCGCCGCCGATATCCACGATCATATTGCCCTGCGGCTTTCCAATGTCAATTCCTGCCCCGATGGCAGCTGCGATCGGCTCCTCTATGATAGCAACTTCTCTTGCACCCGCCTGATAAGTCGCGTCTTCTACCGCCTTTTTCTCTACCTCAGTAACGCCGCTCGGTACACAGACCGCAATCCTGGGTTTGCGGAACATCCTCTTTCCCAATGCCTTAGCGATGAAATACTTCATCATCTTTTCTGTAACCGTATAGTCCGAAATAACACCCTGCCGCAACGGTCTGATCGCCACAATATTACCCGGCGTACGTCCGATCATCAGCCGGGCATCCTCTCCGATCGCTTTGATCTTATTCGTATCGCGGTCAAACGCCACAACAGACGGCTCCTTTAAGACAACGCCTTTTCCTCTGATATATACCAAGATACTAGCCGTACCAAGATCGATTCCTATGTCTGTGTAATTCATACTTTAAACCATGCCTTTCTATCAGCCTGCGAAGGTCCCATTATTCATTTTACCCGAATCTTCCCAACCTATTATAACCGATAGAAATTCTTTTTCAAAGAGTTTTCTTACATAGTTAATAAAATTATCGGCAAATTCCGGCAAAAACTTTATGCCTAATTTTTTCCAAGCATCTTTTTTATATATTTTCCGGTATAAGACTTCTTATTTTGTGCCACTTCCTCCGGTGTTCCCATGGCAATGACACATCCTCCGCCTTCTCCGCCTTCCGGTCCCATATCAATAATATAATCTGCTGTCTTGATTACGTCAAGATTATGTTCTATCACAATAACTGAATTGCCCTGTTCCGTCAATCTCTGCAGGATCTCGATCAGCTTTGCCACATCCGCAAAATGCAGACCGGTTGTAGGCTCATCCAGAATATAGATTGTCTTTCCGGTACTCCTTCTGGATAATTCCGTCGCCAGCTTGATCCGCTGCGCCTCTCCTCCCGAAAGCTGCGTGGAGGGCTGTCCCAGACGAATATAGGAGAGTCCCACGTCATTCAGGGTTTCGATCTTACTGCGGACAGAGGGCACCGCATCAAAGAAATCCAATGCTTCCTCCACCGTCATATTTAATACATCATAAATATTTTTTCCTTTATAATGTACCTCAAGGGTCTCCCGATTATAACGCTTACCGCCGCATACCTCACAAGGAACATAAACATCCGGCAGGAAATGCATCTCGATCTTCACCACACCGTCGCCGGAGCAGGCTTCACACCGTCCTCCCTTGACATTAAAACTGAAACGTCCCTTTTTATATCCTTTCGCTTTAGCATCCACCGTGGCGGCAAACAGATCACGTATCTGGTCAAATACTCCCGTATAGGTTGCCGGATTGGAACGGGGCGTACGTCCGATCGGCGACTGGTCGATAGCGATCACCTTATCCAGCTGCTTCATACCCTTGATCGACTTATGCTTTCCGGGTACAGTATAGGCGCGGTTTAAATCCCTTGCAAGAGCTTTATATAAAATTTCATTAATAAGCGAGCTTTTTCCCGAACCCGAAACGCCCGTCACACAGGTAAATACGCCTAACGGAATATCTACGTCAATATTTTTCAGGTTATTTTCCGCTGCACCTACCACACTCAACTTTCCTGTGGGTTTTCTGCGCTTCTTCGGTACAGAGATCTTCAGCTTGCCACTAAGATATTGACCGGTAACGGACGCCTTCGCCTTCATGATATCTTCCGCCTTACCGACTGCAACGATCTCACCGCCGTGCTCACCGGCGCCGGGACCCACATCTACAATATAATCCGCAGCCAGCATAGTATCTTCATCATGCTCCACCACGATCAGGGAATTGCCCATATCCTTTAAACCTTTTAATGCAGTCAACAGCTTATCATTGTCCCGCTGGTGCAGTCCGATACTCGGCTCATCCAGAATATAGCACACACCCACCAGTCCGGAACCGATCTGTGTCGCCAGACGGATCCGCTGCGCCTCCCCGCCGGAAAGCGTCGCTGTCCCACGGGAAAGCTCCAGATATTCCAGTCCCACTTCCACCAGAAATCCGATTCTTGCCTTGATCTCCTTAATGATCTGCGCACCGATCTTGAGCTGATACTCGCTAAGCTGCATTTCCTCCAGAAACTTCTGCAGCTTACCGATGGACATGGATGTAATCTCATAAATATTTTTGTCACTGACAGTCACTGCCAGGAACTCACGTTTCAAACGCATCCCATGACAAAGTTTACATGGGGTAATAGACATAAATTTCTCATATTCCGCCTTCATCATCTCTGAAGCTGTCTCCCGGTATCTGCGCTCCACATTCTTCTTGATACCTTCAAAGGCAATGGGATAGACCCCATATCCCCTCTGTCCGTGGTAATGCACCTCTACCTCCTCATCCGTTCCGAACATCAGGATCTCCTGTACCTTAGGAGACAATTCCTCCCACGGCACGTCTAAACTAAATTGAAAATGCTTTGCAAGCGCTATTAAGACGGCATTGGTAAAGCTGCCATCGGAAGACGCCGACTGCCAGCCCATGGCCCTGATACAGCCGTCATTGATAGAGACAGATTTATCCGGTACCATGCGTTCCGGATCAAACTCCATCCTGATGCCAAGACCGGCACAGTCAGGGCAGGCACCAAAGGGATTGTTAAAGGAAAAATTTCTCGGTTCGATCTCCGAAATACCAATACCGCAGTCAGGGCAGGAGAAACTCTGACTGAAATTGATCCGTTCTCCGTCGATCACATCCACTACCATCAGACCATCCGCCAGATCCAGCACATTTTCTATGGAATCGGTAAGACGGCTTTCAATGCCTTCCCGCACCACAAGACGATCCACAATGATCTCGATGGTATGCTTAATATTCTTATCCAGTTTGATTTCCTCCGTCAGTTCATAAAGACTGCCGTCGATCTCCACCCTGACATATCCGCTGCGCTTTGCCTGATCTAATACTTTTTCATGGCGTCCCTTTTTCCCTCGGACGATGGGCGCAAGCAGCTGGATCTTTGTCCCCTCCGGCAGCTCCATGATCTGATCCGCCATCTGGTCAACCGTCTGGCGGCTGATCACCTTGCCACATTCCGGGCAATGCGGAATGCCGGTTCTGGCATATAAAAGCCTGAAATAATCATAGATCTCCGTTACTGTTCCTACGGTAGAACGGGGATTCTTATTCGTGGACTTCTGGTCAATACTGATGGCAGGGCTGAGACCGGAGATCTTGTCCACACTCGGTTTCTCCATCTGCCCCAAAAATTGTCTTGCATAAGATGACAGCGACTCCATATATCTGCGCTGCCCTTCTGCATAAATCGTATCAAAAGCAAGCGACGACTTTCCGGAACCGGAAAGCCCGGTAAATACCACAAACTGATTTCTCGGAATCTCCAGATTAACATTTTTCAGATTATGTTCGCGCGCCCCCTCGATACGGATCACTTCGCCGGGAGGAAGCATTTTCTTCGGTGCCATAATAGGTACTCCTTTCATACATCTTATCCAATTTACATAACTCTTTGTTTGAGAATCTATGTTCCAAAAACATCATAAATGAAATCATTTTTGGAACATAGATTCTCAAACTTCGAGTTATTTAAATTTCATTAAAATATTTATTGGGAATCGCTGATTTAATCAGTGCTTCCTAAGAATTATATTGTCCTTTTATAAGGCATACATTTACTTAATATGATCATTTCATATACTTCTTCAACTCTATCATCTTGTCCCGCAGTTCCGCGGCAGACTCGAAATCCAGTTCCGCGGCTGCCTTACGCATCTGCTTCTCCATGGTTTTCAGCAGTTTTTCCAGTTCCTTTTCATTCATGGATTCCGGATCCTTCGCCAGCTGGTCTTCCTGTCTGGCAATCGACTTGCTGATGCTGATCACATCGCGGACTGCCTTACGGATCGTCGTCGGCGTAATGCCGTGTTCCTCATTGTAATGCTGCTGGATCTTACGGCGGCGGTTCGTCTCCTCAATCGCCTGCCGCATGGAATCCGTCATATTGTCCGCATACATGATGACGTGTCCATCAGCATTACGCGCGGCGCGCCCTACGGTCTGGATCAGGGATGTAGCAGAACGCAAAAAACCTTCCTTATCAGCGTCCATGATCGCTACCAACGTCACTTCCGGGATATCCAACCCCTCTCTCAACAAATTGATGCCTACCAGAACGTCAAATGCATCCAGCCTCAGATCACGTATGATCTCCGCACGTTCCAGCGTATCCACATCGGAGTGCAAATATCTTACCCGGATGCCCACATTTTCCAGATAATCCGTCAGGTCTTCCGCCATACGCTTGGTCAGTGTCGTGATCATGCACTTATTATTTTTATATTTTTCCTTACTGATCTCGCCGATCAGGTAAT
>CAMWKA010000038.1 GCA_947174725.1 uncultured Lachnospiraceae bacterium
AGAAGAAAGAAAAAGGATAAAGGGGCTTATAATCAATAAATTCCGGGGTGACAAATCTATTCTTGATCCGGGAATAGAAATGTTGGAGGAAAAAGGAAAAGTTCCGGTGACTGGGGTGGTCCCGTACATGGACTTATCACTGGAGGACGAAGATAGTCTGACGGAAAGGTTTGAGGGAAGACAACAGGGATTGATCGATATTGCGGTAATACGTTATCCCAGAATATCCAATTTCACGGATTTTAATGTTTTTGAATCGATTCCTAATGTGTCAGTGCGTTATATAACGTCGATCAGTGAGCTGCATCACCCGGATATGATATTTTTGCCGGGTAGCAAAAATACCATGGGAGACTTAAAGTGGATGCGGCAAAACGGATTGGAAACTGTTGTAAAAAAACTTGCGCAGGAGATTCCTGTTTTTGGAATCTGCGGCGGGTATCAGATGCTGGGATATGAGATATCAGACCCGGAATGCGTGGAGGAAGGAGGCAGTATTCGGGGAATGGAGCTTCTGCCGGTTTCCACCGTTTTAAAACAGGAAAAGAAACGCTGTCAGACAGACGGGGAGATCAATGATCTGCAAGGATTGCTGGGAATCATTGCAGGGCATAAGTTTCATGGATATGAAATACATATGGGGCAGACAGTATTCCATAAGAAAGAGCAGCTAAGTGTTGATGAACACAAGATAGTGGTAAGCGGTATCAATGAAAACATATACGGCTCTTATGTTCATGGTTTATTTGATCAGGGAAATATTGCTATGGATGTTGTACGGGCACTGGCTGGGAAAAAGGGAGTTACGATGGAAGGAGATGCGGCTTATGATTATAAAACCTTTAGGGAAAGACAGTTTGATCTATTGGCCGATACATTAAGATTGCATCTGGATATGGAGGGAATCTATGGAATGCTTGGAGAGACTCGTATGGAATCAATATACAAGAGATGAATTGGAACAGTTAAGGGCAGAAAAACCGGATCGTGAGATCAATAAACGGGTGCGTGATCAGTGGGACGCCATTGCCAAACCCATTGACGGCATGGGGAGATTTGAAACATTGACGGCACAGATCGGGGGCATTACCGGCTCAGATAAGATCGATCTTTCCAGAAAAGCGGTTATTGTCATGTGTGCAGATAACGGAATCGTCCAGGAAAAAGTAAGTCAGTCAGGACAGGAGGTTACAACTGCGGTGTTAAAGGCCATGGCCAAAAATCAATCGGCGGTATGTAAATTGGCAGAAGTGATCGGGGCAGACATCATACCTGTAGATATCGGTATTAACGGTAATGAACGGATCGAAGGCGTAAGGAATAGAAAGATCAGGCGCGGTACGGAAAATTTCAGGCAAAAACCGGCCATGACGGAGGAAGAAGCGATCCGGGCAATTGCAGTTGGAATAGATATGGTATATGAATGCAAAATGAGAGGGTATCATATTGCAGCAACAGGAGAGTTGGGGATTGGAAATACAACAACAAGCAGTGCGGTTGCGGCCGCCTTGTTAAAGTGTGAAGCTGACGAGGTTACCGGCCGGGGAGCAGGGCTTACGGAGGAAGGACTTGTTCGTAAAAGACAGGTGATCAAAGAGGCAGTTAATAAGTATGAATTGGAAAATAAAGATGCTGTGGCAATTTTAGCTTCAGTCGGCGGACTTGATATAGCAGGTCTTGCGGGCGTCTGCATTGGCGGCGCGTTATATCATATGCCAATCGTATTGGACGGGATGATCAGTATGACAGCGGCTCTTCTTGCAGAGCGGATTGTCCCTGGGACAAAGGCATATTTAATTCCTTCGCATAAGGGAAAGGAACCCGCAGTGGCAAAACTTATGGGAGCATTGGAAATAGAACCGGTCATTGCCGGAGAAATGGCTTTGGGAGAAGGGACAGGCGCTGTAATGATGATGGCGTTACTGGATATGGCGCTTCAAATATATCATAGCGGTGCGTCGTTTTCGGACTTTCGGATAGAACAGTATCAAAGAATTCCATAAAAGGTGAAAGGCAGCGATAGTGTAAATGATGACACTGATTTTGGGAGGAAGCGGCAGCGGAAAATCCGCATATGCGGAGCAATACACCATGGACGTAGCGAAAGGAAATAAAAAATATTATCTGGCTACCATGCAGGTTTCGGATGTGGATGAAGAAACGCAGGCCAGGATTGAACGGCATCGGATGATGAGACACGGCAAAGGGTTTATTACGATAGAACAGCCGTTGTCGATCAGCAGAGTATTACAAAAAATGGAGATGACTGATTCAGATGTTAAAGCAGAAAATACTGCCTTGTTAGAATGTATGTCCAATCTGACTGCCAATGAGATGTTTATTGATAAAATACCGCAGCCCCATAAGGTGGTAACAGATAAGATCATCAGGGAAATCCAATTGCTAAACAAAAAAATAAAACATCTGGTGATCGTATCCAATAATGTATTCGAAGACGGTATCCGTTATGATGAAGATACCACGGAATATATAAAGGCATTAGGGAGTATTAATCAGCAGCTTGCAGTCATGGCAGATAAAGTAGTAGAAGTAGTTGTAGGTATTCCGCTCTGTATATATGATGCAGATATTGCTGAATGACAGAAAGGCATTAGGATGATTATGAGGATATTAAAATCTTTGATCATATCATTTTCCATGTATTCCCGGATCCCCATGCCGCAGTTTGAGTGGAAAGAAGAGGATATGAAATACGTACTTTGTTTTTTCCCTTGGATTGGACTGATCATAGGAGTTTTCGTTTATTTTTGGAATGAGCTGTGTATCAGGTATGGGATTGGATTATTATGTGATACCGTAATCGGAATGGTGATTCCGCTGCTGGTTACGGGAGGGATTCATGTAGATGGGTTCATGGATACGATGGATGCATTTCATTCTTACCAGTCGAAGGACAGGAAATTAGAGATTATGAAAGATCCACATTTGGGGGCGTTTTCCGTTATCATGCTGGCATTATACGGACTGATATATCTGGGAGCGTTTTCAGAACTTCGGGATAAACAGCTGCTTCTCATATTCTGTGCCGGATTTTATTTATCCCGTTGCCTGTGCGGAATCAGTGCAGTAACATTTTCTCTTGCAAAAAAGGAGGGACTGCTCTTTTTATTTGCGGATCATGCCCATAAAAAAATTGTTAAGGGGACATTGTATCTGCAGACAGTTTTCTGCGTCGGCTTTATGCTGTTCCAGTCATGGAAAGCCGGAGGAGTCATAGTGGCAGCGGCGTTATGTTCCCTTGTGTATTATGGTTACCGCTGTAAAAAAGAATTTGGGGGAATTACCGGTGATACGGCGGGATATTTTGTATTAATCTGTGAAGGAAGCATCGTAGTAGCCGCTTCCGTATTCAATATGTGCAGTTGAAAAATTGGAAGGAACAAGAATATGAAACTGATTGTCGGCGGGTACGCACAGGGAAAATTAAATTATGTCCTGAATCGGTATGTTACAGAGGATTATGTTGTATTGGATGGAGGATTGACGGTAAATGCGCAGGATCATGGAAACATCATAATTATTAATCATTTTCATCATTGGGTAAAAGAAAGTATCCGACATGGAGGATGTCCGGAAACGGAGGTGAAGGCTCTGTTAGCTGAATTTCCGGATTGTATTATTGTCAGTGATGAAATCGGAAATGGAATTGTTCCTATAGATAAAATGGAAAGGGACTACAGGGAGCGGACAGGCAGACTTCTGGTGGAACTTGCCGGACAGGCGGATGAGGTGGTGCGTGTAATATGCGGAATCGGTCAAAAAATCAAATAGATCTGGTTATGATCAGACATGGGGCTGCCGAATCCAACAGGGAACGCCGCTATCTTGGGAAAACGGATGAGGGGCTTGCAAGTGAAGGCATAAGCCGGCTTTTAGAGGCAAAGAATACAGGTTGCTATCCTGAAGTAGGATGCGTATTTTCCAGTCCCATGAAACGATGCATAGAGACAGCAAAGATCCTCTATCCGGAAAAGAAACCGGTCATGATTCAGGAATGGGAAGAAATTGATTTTGGGATCTTTGAAGGAAAAAATTATAGAGACTTACAAAATGATATGCAATATCAGAACTGGATTGACAGCGGCGGAACGCTTCCTTTTCCGGAAGGGGAAAGCAGGGAAACTTTTGTTCATCGATGTAGGATAGGGATGTATAAGATGGTGGATCTGCTTTCTCAATTTTCAAAAAACATGATGTGTGAAGACGAACCCGTAGGAATCATTGTTCATGGCGGTACGATCATGTCCATACTAAGCAGTTACGGCGGTGGCAGCTATTTTGAATATCAGGTTTCCAACGGAGAAGGATACCGGTGCAAGCTGCAATATGAAATAAGGGATATGGCAGAACATCATAACAAAATATTTAAAATAACGGATATACAAAAATTATAGGATCACCGGTATGCGGTGGGGAGTGGGGCAGTGCAGTATCATATCTTGTCATTCTTTTTGGGATTTCTTTTAGATTTATTTTTAGGCGATCCGCATCATTGGCCGCATCCGGTTCGCTTGATAGGAAATCTTATAAGGGTATTGGAAAAGGCTCTGCTGGAGAAAGCAGACATAAAAAAAGATACGGACAAATTAAAAAGAGGAATTGTATTGGCTGTTATCGTACCGGGGATCACAGCGGCAGCAACTGCGCTCTTATTGCTGGGGGCATACAGGATTCATCCCGTTATGGGAATTTTGGTAGAGACAATAATGACTTATCAGCTTCTGGCGGTAAAGTGCCTGAAGGTTGAAAGCATGAAAGTGTACAGGTGTTTGAAAGATCGACAACCTGAAGCAGCAAGAGAAGCAGTATCTATGATTGTGGGAAGGGATACGGCGGCTTTGGATGAAGAGGGCATAGCAAAGGCAGCCATAGAAACAGTGGCGGAAAATGCATCGGACGGCGTTATTGCGCCGATGCTCTATACGGCTTTGGGCGGTCCTGTTATGGGATTTTTCTATAAAGCCGTAAATACCATGGATTCCATGGTTGGATATAAGAATGAGAAATATCTGTATTTCGGTAGGGCGGCAGCGAAACTGGATGATTTTGTTAATTTTATTCCCGCCCGCATCAGTGCGTACCTTATGATTGCGGCAGCATTTGGCGGTGGGAAATGTTTTTCGGGAAAGAATGCCTGTTACATATATAAGAGGGACAGACGCCAACACGCCAGTCCCAATTCTGCACAGACGGAATCGGTATGCGCCGGGGCGCTGGGGATTCAACTGGCCGGTGACGCGTCCTATTTTGGTAAGCTGGTAATAAAACCTTATATAGGGAATGCCTCAAGAAAAGTGGAATATGAGGATATCAGGCGCGTCAACCGACTGATGTATCTTACGGCGTGGTTGGGAGAAGTTACCTGCTTATTATTGATGGCGGTATCCTATCTTATTCTGGGGAGGATGTGAATTGTAAGTGAAGGGGATACATGGCGGTGATATTTATCATAATCATGTTGATATTGATTTCTCTATCAATGTGAATCCTTTTGGAATGCCAAAAGCAGTAGAGTCGGCTTTGCATGAAACGGTAACGGCATGCTCTAATTACCCTGATATTGCGGAAAAAGATTTAAAAAGGGCAGTTGGCGGTATGCTCAAAATTTCTGAACGATCTCTGCTGTTTGGGAATGGCGCATCGGAGCTTTTTATGGCAGTTGTACATGGATTACAACCGCGTAAAGTATTGATTCCGGTTCCATCCTTTTATGGGTATGAGTATGCGGCAGCCGCAGCGAGTAAAAGTATTGTGTTTTATCCGTTTCGGAAAGAGGACGGTTATTTGCCGGGAGAGGATTTTTTGGAAATATTAACAGAGGATACGGATGTGCTCTTTTTAGGAAATCCCAATAATCCCACCGGAAGACTGCTGGATAAGACGTACTTGAAAAAAATTTTGCAGATCTGCAGGCAGAATAAAATAATCGTGGTGTTGGATGAATGCTTCATGGAATTTTGTGGAGAGGAATTTTCCATGGTATCGGAGATATCCGAATATGAGAATCTCTTAATTGTCCGGGCATTTACCAAAATTTTTGCAATTCCCGGGGTAAGGCTGGGATATTTGACTGGCAGCAATGCTTTTTTGTTGGATAAAATAAGACGTCATCTCCCTGAGTGGAATCTTTCCGTTTTTGCGCAGGCTGCGGGAATTGTCTGCGCGGAGCAATCGGATTTTGTCCGGGAAACGGTTCATTATATAAAAGGAGAGCGTCAATTTTTATCAGACCGGATGAAGCGGGAAGGATTGCGGGTCTTTCCCGGTGAAGCCAATTTTATTTTGGTTTATAGTGAAAAACCATTGTATGAAAATCTGCTGGAGCAGGGGATTTTAATACGGGACTGTGGGAATTTCAGGGGATTATCCAAAGGCTTTTACCGGATTGCCGTAAAAAGCAGGGAGGAAAATGAGATCTTATTAAGGGCGGTTGAAAAAATATAACATTTGGAAAGGTATGCGGATCGGGATGAAGGAAATAGAACATTTACTTCCGGAGGAAATTGAAAGGAGAAGCTTTCAGATCATTTCGGAAGAATTGAAAAAAAGGAGGATCAAACTTCCTAAGGAACAGGAGATGATTACGAAGCGGGTGATACATACCACGGCAGATTTTGATTATACACAGACGCTTTGCTACTCAGAGAATGCTGTTGCCATTATTAAAAGGTTGATGGTCAGTGGGGCGGATATAGTAACGGATACGAATATGGCGCTTGCAGGGATCAATAAAAAAAGTCTTGTAAAACACGGAGGCGAAGTGCATTGCTTTATGGCGGAAGAAACAACCGCGCGTTTGGCGAAGGAACGTAAGACGACCCGTGCCGCTGTCAGCATGGAAATGGCTGCTATGATTGAAAAACCTGTTATTTTTGCAATAGGAAACGCTCCTACGGCTTTGATACAACTGTATGAAATGATACAGGGGATGACATGGAAGCCGGCATTTGTCATCGGGGTTCCGGTAGGGTTTGTGAATGTGGAAGCCGCCAAGGAGTTAATTATGAAAACGGATGTGCCCTATATCGTGAACCGTGGAAGGAAAGGCGGAAGTAATGTGGCTGCGGCTATCTGTAATGCCGTTTTGTATGAACTGGAAAGGAAGGAATAAAAATGCGGTATGGGTTTACCACAGGAAGCTGTGCGGCCGCCGCAGCAAAGGCTGCTGCTTATATGCTCCTAACAGGAAGAGAGAAAACAGAGATCACGATTGAGACTCCAAAGGGAATTCCGTATACAGCGCAGCTTGTGGATATTACCCGCAGGGAGACGAAAGTCAGTTGTGCAGTAGTGAAGGACGGAGGGGACGATCCTGATGTAACTACAGGATCTTTGGTTTATGCAACAGTTGTTTTGGGAGAAGATGGGGAAGGGAAAATATATATTGACGGCGGTATGGGTGTAGGGCGTGTGACAAAACCCGGTTTGGACCAGCCTGTGGGAAATGCGGCGATCAATCATGTACCAAGGGAAATGATAGAGAGGGAAGTATTGCAGGTATGTGAGCTTGCAGATTATAAAGGCAGTTTATATGTTGAAATTTCTGTGCCGGATGGAGAACGGCTTGCAAAGCAAACATTTAATCCCAGACTGGGGATCGTGGGCGGTATTTCCATACTGGGAACCAGCGGAATTGTGGAACCGATGAGTAATCAGGCCATATTAGATACCATCAGGATAGAACTGAAACAGAGAAAGGCAGAAGGGTTTGATTATGTGGCGGTTTCACCCGGGAATTACGGTCTTGAGTTTATGAAAAAAACGTATGGATATGACCTTGATCAGAGTGTGAAATGCAGTAATTTTATCGGGGATACGATAGACATGGCAGTAGAATTGGGATTTCGTAAAATGCTGCTTACCGGACATGTGGGAAAGTTAATTAAGACGGCAGGGGGAATTATGAATACCCATTCCGCCGAAGGCGACTGTAGAATGGAACTGCTGGCGGCGTTTGCCATCAGGCATGGGGTGGAAATGCAAAAGGTATGTCAGATTTTGGATTGCGTCGTTACCGAAGAGGCTGTCCGCATTCTGGAGCAGACCGGGAAGCGGCAGGATGTGATGGATTATGCCATGAGCAGAATCTGTTACTACCTGGAGAAACGTGCAAAGAAGAAAATACAGATCGACTGCATTATGTATTCCAATGAATTTGGGGAATTGGCAAAAAGTAAGGAGGCAGAAGGATGGTTTACTTTGTTGGCGCAGGAACAGGGGCGGCAGATTTAATCACAGTCAGGGGGATGCATCTGCTGGAACAGGCAGATATCATCATATATGCGGGGGCGCTGGTTAATAAGGAACTTTTGGATTATGCCGGAGAAAACTGTGAAATTTATGACAGTTCCAAATTGATTTTGGAGGAAGTGGTGAAGATCATATGCCGGGGAACGTCTGAGGGAAAATGTGTCGTCAGGCTTCACAGCGGTGATCCAAGTATCTATGGGGCAGTCCGGGAGCAGATGGATGAATTGGATCGATTGGGCATCGATTATGAAAGCTGTCCGGGGGTCAGCGCCTGTTTTGGCGCGGCGGCTTCTTTAAATCTGGAATATACGCTGCCGGGAATTTCACAGTCCCTGATTATTACAAGGATGGAAGGAAAAACCAAAGTGCCGGAAAAGGAACGTATTGAAAGTTTTGCCGCACATCAGACCTCTATGGCTATTTACCTTAGCGCGGGCATGATAGAGGAACTACATAATAAATTAATAAGCGGCGGATATGATGAGAATACACCGGCTGCAATTGTATATAAAGCGACCTGGCCGGATGAGGAAACATACGTCTGTACGGTAGGGACATTGGGCAAAACAGCATCACAGTATGGGATTACAAAAACGGCTCTGGTGTTGGTGGGACAGGTAATCGCGCATCACAATTATCATAGATCAAGATTATACGCTCCCGATTTTTCAACAGAATTCAGGAAGGCAAAGGAAGAACATTAATGGATATCTGCGTCATAAGTTTTACGAAAAAGGGACTTTTACTTTCCGATCAACTTGCCAATATATGGAGCGGAGAACCGCTTATTATTTATACAAAGTATTCCGCGGCTTGGGATGCAGAGACAGTCCATCCTGTTACGTTGGTAGAAGATACCATAGAAAAATGGGCGAAAGACCGGATGGAGGAGAATCAGATCCTTCTGTTTATCGGCGCCTGCGGGATAGCAGTCAGGGCGATAGCTCCCAATCTTACGGATAAACTCCATGACAGTCCGGTGTTAGTAATGGATGAAACAGGGGCATATGTCATTCCGATTCTTTCAGGACATATCGGAGGGGCCAATG
This sequence comes from uncultured Lachnospiraceae bacterium, assembly GCA_947174725.1. Taxonomy (GTDB): domain Bacteria; phylum Bacillota; class Clostridia; order Lachnospirales; family Lachnospiraceae; genus NK4A136. The sequence continues at coordinate 9,321 of CAMWKA010000038.1, forward strand.
AGATTGCCATGCGGATTGCAAACGCGATAGGGGCTGTTCCGGTGATTACAACGGCGACAGATCTTGGCCATAAGTTTGCTGTAGATCTATTTGCAAAACGAAACGGTTTTATCATTGTTAATAAGGATGGAATTGCAAAGGTGTCATCCAAAGTGCTGGAGGATAAGCAAATTGCCATATCTGTAGAAGCCGGACATCTTAGTAAATGCAGCAGATTGCCGGACGGCGTACATATCATAGAGTATCCGCCGAAGCAGCATGCCGATATTGTGATCACTACAAAAAAAGACCATTTTGATTCGGATATATTGTTAAAACCAAAAGAGTATGTGATCGGAATGGGATGTAAAAGAGGAAAGGAATCGGACGAAATAGAGGATTTCATCACGCGGACCATGAAAGAAACAGGAATAGCGGCAGAGCAGATCCTGGCATTGGCGTCGATAGACCGGAAAAAAGATGAAAAGGGACTCCTTTTTTGGAGCCGGAAGTATCATGTGCCATTTATTACCTATACGGCGGAGCAGTTGAAAGAGATGGAGGGGGAGTTTCATGCTTCTGCCTTTGTAATGGAAAAAGCAGGCGTTGATAATGTATGTGAGCGTGCCGCATTAAAGGCATGCAAAGATACGGGTAAGATTATTTATGAAAAGCATGCGGAGAATGGAATGACCATAGCTATTGCAAAAAGGGAATGGAGAATCACATTCGATGAGTAGGATTTATGTTGTAGGAATGGGACCGGGAAAAGAAGAAATGATGACCGTAGAGGCAATCCGGGCTTTGGAAAAGGCTGATCTTATTGTTGGTTATACTGCCTATATAGAACTTCTTGGGGAGCGGTTTCGGGATAAGGAAATGATGTCTACACCTATGCGGCGGGAAGAAGAACGCTGTAGATTATGTTTTGAAAAAGCGGTGGAGGGAAGACAGGTGGCTTTGATATGCAGTGGCGATGCGGGGATTTATGGTATGGCGTCTCTGATGTATGAAATAGGAAAAGAGTACCCTGATACGGAGCTTGAGATCATATCGGGTGTTACGGCGGCATGTAGCGGAGCGGCGGTTTTGGG
>CAMWKA010000039.1 GCA_947174725.1 uncultured Lachnospiraceae bacterium
GACATGTATTATAGCAATAATAAAATATTTGTTGTCTTTAATATGATTATTAATTGACCCTGATTCATCTATATAAAGATCCATTGCAGTTCTCCCATAATAATCTTTATTTTTCTCCTGTCTATTCGCCTTTTTTGCATTTTCTTTTATCAAATTTTTATTAACTCGTATTGATCCGTCCCCAGTCCGATCTTGACAGCATGACTGATGCAGCTCTCCCATTCCGTATCGGGATGAGTCATATGAAAATGATCGTGTCCGATGCTTTCTGTATGGCTATCGCTTCCTTCCAACTTCTCAAGATTCTCACCCAGAACGCTTTCCTTCACCGGCGTCATCTGGTTGCAGAGATCGGCGCATGCCTGATCCAATGCTACCGGATCGAAGGATGCCAGCATACCGACATTCGGGATGATGGGAATATCATTTTCCGCATGGCAGTCACAGTTGGGCGATACATCGCAGATCAGTGAAATATGGAAGCAGGGTCTGTCCTTGCAGACTGCAAGACTATATTCCGCCATTTTATAATTCAGCACCTTGATGGAATCGCTGAAATCTGCTGCGATGGCATCTTTCGGACAGACTGCAAGACAACGTCCGCAGCCGACGCACCTGTCATGATCGATCTTTGCCTTTCCATCTGCAATCACCGGAGCCTCATGTGCACAGATACGGTAACATGCACCGCAGCCAACGCAGTTGTTCTGATCTACACTCGGTTTACCGTCACAGTGCTGCTCCATCTTTCCTGCCCTGGAACCGCAGCCCATGCCGATATTCTTAATCGCTCCTCCAAAACCTGCCATTTCATGTCCCTTAAAATGCGTCAGGGAAATGAAGATATCCGCGTCCAAAACTGCCTGTCCGATCTTCGCCTCTTTTACATATTCACCATTGATCGGGACAAGAGCCTCGTCCGTACCTTTCAGTCCGTCGCCAATAATCACATGGCAGCCGGTCTGCAGCGGTGAAAATCCATTGACATATGCCGTGTCCAAGTGATCCAGCGCATTTTTTCTGCTGCCGACATATAAGGTATTACAATCTGTCAAAAATGGCTTGCCGCCCAATTCCTTTACATAATCGGCAACCACTTTGGCGTAATTCGGACGCAGGAACGCAAGATTACCATACTCCCCAAAATGAATCTTGATCGCCGCATACTTATCTTTAAAATCGATTTGTTCAAATCCTGTTGTTTTCATCAGCCTATGTAATTTCTGCAGAAGATTTTCATGTTCTGTTGCCTTAAATGTTGTAAAATATACTTTTGCTTGTGCCATCTCTTTATTTCCTCCTTTTTTTTACAGTAAAATCATAGCATTCTGTTTTTCCCACAATTTCTCTCCGTTCATCATTCGCCTGCTAAAATCCTCTTATATAATTCCTCTCCCTCCACTCCTGCAAGAGCGCTACAGATCATGATGCGATTCTCAACCAGCGGTATCAGAACATGGGCTTTTGCATCAGCCACCTGTAGAAGCATAAGCTTTTGGAATTCCTCAAAGTCTGCAATTCGAAGGTGGCGTCTTAAATGCTTTAACCTCAGACTGACATGATCATCATGATATTCAATGTAATAGAGAAGCCTTTTCATGTCCTCAGCCTCAATATAAAATCCCTGCCTGTCTAGTTCCGGAATAACAACATCCCTCACAATTTCCATACTCTTCACCGGATGACCATAGTAGTGCATATTCGTATCTTCCGGTTTACTTCCTTGGCACCGACATTCAGGCTTTCCGATATCATGCAGCAACGCTGCCAGATATAACATGTCATCATCCAGATTCCTCGGAAGGTTCAATGTGGTATATACACTGTGTAACCACAGATCATATTGATGAGCCGCATTCATCTGGTCATATCCAAACATTTGCTGTATTGCTGGTATTACACTGGCAATATCCTCTCTCTTATCATCGATTTCATCACTTGTTTTTGCGTTTTTTAACAGCTGTATAATATCTTTCAAGGTTATCATTTCTTTTAACTTTCTTTTGATGAAAAAATCTTTTGCAAAATAATGTCTCCATGATTATATTCTGCATGAAGCCTTGTCATTGCGGTCTCTGCCTGGATATGCTTCGCACGGATTTTTCAAATGTTCTTCTGGAAATCATGATCTCATGTTCACAGCCTTTACAGCGTAGCTTAAAATCAGCTCCTGTCCGCAGGATCTCCCATTCCTTACTGCCACATGGATGAGGTTTTTTCATCTGTACAATATCCCCTATCCGGTATGGAATAACCTCTTTTTTCTGCTTCTTGGCATCTGTAGTATCTGCAGGAACGCTGTTGATACCGACAATATATATCTGTTTTTGGTTTCTTTTATCTGAAGCCGTTCTGATTGCCCTCTTTCTTCCTGATTATCTTACCTACACTATCCAGATGAAAAACGCCCGCCAAAAGCGAACTCGTTCGCTTGGCGTTTTTCAGTGTGAAACTTAGCACTTCTTTGCGAAGCAGCCTTTGCTGCGAGCAATTAGAAGTGCTTTTCACACTAGCAGCGTATCTGTCCCAAAATTTCTCCAATATTACCGTGGAAGATATAATCAGCCGCTCCGTCTCTCGCTGTCGCGTCTCGGTTGATCAATACCAGCTTCTTACCGCGGTAATAATCGATCAGTCCTGCTGCCGGATATACCACAAGAGACGTCCCGCCAATGATCAGCATATCCGCCTCACGGATGCACTGGATAGATTCTTGTAAAATCCCCTGATCCAGACCCTCTTCATAAAGCACGACATCCGGTTTGATATCCCCTCTGCATTGATCACATACAGGTATCTCCGCGCTGTCATACATATACTGCACGTCAAATGATTTCCCACACTTTTCACAGTAATTGCGAAGTACGCTTCCGTGAAGTTCCAGCACCTTTTTGCTTCCTGCCATCTGATGAAGTCCGTCAATATTCTGAGTAATTACCGCTTTCAGCTTGCCACACTGCTCCAGCTCAGCCAGTTTCTTATGGGCCGCATTGGGCAATGCTTTTTCCTCTCCGGGAACATCTGCCGTCTTGCTCAAAAGCTTATCCTTGTAGAAGCGAAAGAACTCCTTTTTGTGCTGTACATAAAAGGTATGGGAAAGCATCATTTCGGGAGGATAATCATACTTCTGGCTGTAAAGCCCGTCTACACTCCTAAAATCTTTGATCCCGCTTTCCGTCGATACTCCCGCTCCCCCAAAAAACACAATGCTATCCGATCCGTCAATCAACTCCTGCAGCTTCGCTATATCCGCCATTTCATACCCTCCTGATTTCGCCAAATTTTTATTTTCAAAAAAGTATTCCCTATGAGAGATTGGCATAATATTCTTTCAAATGATTTCTAATATCCTGCGGTGTAACAGGGATTTCCGTATCTAGAAAGGGATATTCTAAATGCACTTTTTTATCTTCAGAAATAATATGCACCCTATGACCATGCTCACTGATTCTCACATACCAATAATAGTTTATCCCCTCATATACTATTTTACGTTTGTTTTTTTCTGTTACCATCCTATTTTGCCGCATCCTTCTCATCCAGATCCATCTGTACCATCTCCAGATAAGGCACCAGCACACCTTTTTTAAGAGGGATCCAGTAATCAGGATTCAGTTCTTCCACCCGGAAACTCTTCCTGCCCCCTGCCTTTGCACGCTCCCAGAATACCAGAAGTTCATCCAGCCTAAGATAATAAAACCTGTCTATTTTTGTAAAATAAATCAGAAAAAAAGCTACACCATCTTGTTTCTCAAAATCCTTCATAAAAGCTACTTGATGCTCATGAATATTCTGCAGTGAAAAAGTTTCTACAGCACACTCTTTCGCATCAAAACACACCGGAATTCCCTGAACCGCGCCAATATAATCCACCGTACTTTTCTGGTCAAAATATGCCAGTGTAATATGTCTGCTTTCTTTATCTATATTGATAGGAGTAATCGGGGTCGGTATCTTCTGGATCAGGGCAAGCCCCTTTTCTCTATACTTTTCATTGGTCCGGTTCACCATCTCTTCCAGTGTTGAACCTCTAAGCCCTCTTGATCCCCAGGTACTCATGCTGCCCCCGCTAAGATTATTTTACTTTCCCAATTTACTATGGAATCACCAAACACATTGATCGTATTTTTTATACTATCATAATTTACCTGTTTTTACAAGCTTGGGACACCCGCTCCGCCACTACTCAAAAGCGATTCCTGACACCTTCCATTCTCCGTCTATCCTGACAAAATAAATGTGAAGATCCGTGACCACCACCTCTGTTTTTTGAGAATAGGGAACGTACATATACTGCTCCAGATACACTTGGGCAGAAAAGGCATCCTCCGAATACACGATAAATTCTGTTATCTTCTGATTTTGAATTTCCGGTCTCTGGTGAGCGTCAAACCATTCCCTCGTGTTTCTCTTAATGCCTGCCAGCAACTCGGACCCTTGGGGAAAATACTTATCCAGCGCATTGTACGCCGCATCGTTGGAGATATACATGGCATAATCCTCCGCCATCTGTAACACATAGTCCTCCACCATGCTCTGCATGTCCGCGTCTCCTCCAAAAGCCGCCTGATAGCAGTGCTCCCGCTCATCATAGCTGATTTCCACAGGTTCTCCGGCGGCGTTGATACCAGAAACCACGGGCTCACCGTAAAACGCTCCCAGACTGTACCGGTTATAAGAAGGGATCTGCACATAGGTCTCCGTATAGTTCTCCGCAATTCCACGAATACCGCTTTCTTCCAATGCCGCTTCCGTCACGGCGATCCCGTTTACTGTCACTGACACAGTAGACGGAGCAATCAACTCATATTCCTTTGTCGTCTGCAGCAGCAGCTCGACACTGTCCGTCTCCCAGAGCGGCAGCCCATAGACGGTCGTCTCACTCCCTTTCCTCAGCCGCACCTTTGCAAAAGGCATCCCGTCAACCGTCACCACATACACCGGTCTCTCCTCAATATGCTCTCCCTCTTTGGTTCCAAATCCTATTTCCTTCCCCGACAGATAGTCATTTAAAAAATCTACAAAATTCTCTCTGCTCTCAAAAGGCCCCAACTCCACCGGATCAGCCAAATTCAGAATCTGTTCCGCATCCCTGGTTTCAAATACTGTCATCACCTCATTTTGCTGATACAGCACCGGGCGCGTCTCCTCGAATACCGTCTGGTAATCCCCCAGAAATCTATAAAACCGCACCAGAACCATCGCTAAAACAACCGTCAGTAAAACGCTCCAGATAATCAAAAATATCCAATATCCTTTGATCTTTTTTTTCGTCTTCATCATTGCCACCTATCTTTCCACTATAAAAGCCGTGGGCATATCCCTTGCGCCTTTAATAGAACAATTGTTTAAAATTTCTTCCCCTTCGTAAGCCATAGAGGAGGACATCCCTCCGTCCAGATTCGCCGCATTGACCGCCCCAAAATCCAGCATGATCTCTATCAGATCCAGATAGGTTGCGCCCAGGGAACCGGTCTGCCTGCCTTCGATCACCAGCAAAAGCACTGCGCCGTCTGCCCGCTGACCAATCGCCGTCCGGGGATTTAATCCGCCTCCCGTTCCGATCGTGGTAACCGCCTCGCCGTTTACCACCAAAGCAGGACCGAATGTCACCGCATCCCGAATACCCATGTCTACCGCCTGCTGCCCGGTCATCCTTCCACAGATAAATACATTATTATTATCAAATCCGTAAATGTCGTATGTCTGACTCAGGCTTCCGTACACCAGCTCTCCCTCCGAGAATACAATACCTTCCGGCTGTCCTCCCTTGCCGAAGCCGTTATCGTCATTGTACCGTCCGCCGTTTATGCCCGCAATGGCGTCATATTTATCCATGATCTCCAGCAGGGTCAATCCCGCCTTGTTTGCGTCAAATTCATCACAGATGCCCACCTTCACTCTCGAGGGATCTTGGATGATCATCATTTTTCCTCTATAAAGAGCGCCCTGTACATCCACAATTTCAATGTCCGCGCTTTCCACATCCTCCTCAACGGGAGTCTCCGCAAAAGCAAAAAGCTGCGTATCCGTACTGATTTCCCCTACCTCAACGACATTGGAAGCTACGATATCCTGTACCTCCTGCTCCGTCAGAAAGATATCCGCAAGAAATCCTGCTGCGCTGGTCTCCCTCACCGATGTGACGAAAAGATTCCTGATCTGCGGGGAAGGTCCCTTGGACACCAGATAGATCATCACCAAAAAACCTGCCAGCAAAAGAATCAGTGTCACAAACACCCACAAAAAAAACTTTCCCGTTATCCTTAAAACTTTTTTCATAATCGCTCCTTTCCGTTCCGTATTATAATCTATTCCCGTCTCGACTGCAATCTCCAAAAAATATAAAATTATACTATGCGAAAATATTTTAAGATAAAATATATCAATTATAGGCATCATCTTAATATTCATCAATACCGAAACAAAAGACAAGCAAAAAAGCCATCTGGCACATTTTCCAAACTGCGTCAGATGGCTTTTATTACACCTCTTATTCTATTTCATTTTAAAACAATTTCTTCCTTCTCTTCTTTCCCCCGCCGCCATTTGTGGTATCATTATCTTTGTCGTTATTACGGGACGCCCGGAAACGCTCCGCAGCATTTAATGAATCTTCAGTCTTCTGATCAAATTCCTTTAACAATTCCTTCGCCTCATGGGAAAGTTTTGCAGGAACCTGTATCACCAGAGTCACATAATGATCTCCCCGGCTCTTAGGATCACGCAGAGACGGTACGCCTTTGCCACGCAGCCGGATCCTTGTATCGGTTGCTGTTCCCGGCTTTACTTCATAGACCACCGGTCCGTCTACCGTATCAATAATGATCTCTCCTCCCAAACAGGCTACCGCAAATGACATGGGAACCGTAGAAAAGATATCCCGATCCTGCCTTTGGAATACCGGATGTCTGGAAACTACCGCTTCTACCAGTACATCGCCACGCGGACCGCCATTTTGTCCCGGCTCACCCAGTCCGGTCATACGCTTGCACTGTCCATTATCCACACCGGCGGGAAATTCCACCGAATATTTTTTACGGATGGAAACATATCCTGTTCCCCGGCAGTCAGTACATTTTTCCTTGATTACTTTACCTGTTCCGCCGCAATCCGGACAGGTCTGTACATTTCTGACCGTACCGAAAAATGACTGCTGTGTAAATACCACCTGTCCCTTACCGCCGCACTTTGAGCAGGTCTCAGGATTTGTACCCGGTTTTGCGCCGCTTCCCTTACAGGTAGGGCAGGGATCCTTAACATTGATCTCGATCTCCTTTGTGACGCCAAATACGGCTTCCTCAAAGGTCATGTTTACTTTGTTGCGGATATTTGCCCCTTTCATCGGACCATTGCTTCTGCCCCGGCTTCTTCCTCCGCCAAACAGATCCCCAAAAATATCTCCAAAGATATCAGAGAAATCAGCCCCTGAGAAATCAAAGCCACCAAAGCCGCCTGCACCGCCGCCTTCAAATGCTGCATGACCAAACTGATCATACTGTCTTCTTTTTTCCGCATCACTAAGAACAGCATAGGCCTCTGACGCTTCTTTGAATTTTACTTCCGCTTCCTGATCTCCCGGATTCATATCCGGATGATATTTTTTGGCAAGACTCCTGTATGCCTTTTTAATCGTCGCGTCATCAGCGTTTTTATCTACACCAAGAACCTCGTAATAATCTCTTTTTTCTGCCACCGTTTGTCTTCTCCCTTTATCCTATCTTACATCATATGATGATAAAGCAGATTCTGTCCGGCATAATGCTCGTCAGAACATTATGCCCGGACAGATTCCACAGTTTTATTTTATCTTACATTATTGATTTAGATCTCTAAGAAATTAATTTATATCTCTTTGAAATCCCCATCAATAATATCATCCGCACCACCGTCACCATTGCTGCTGCCTGCTCCGGAAGCGCCGCCCATACCGGACATATCAGGTCCTGCACCGCCGGAAGCCTGTACATTCTCATACATCTTGGTAAACAGCGCCTGAGAACTTGCCATCATCTTCTCCTGTGCAGCTTTGATCTCTGCCACCTGAGACTCGCTGAGTTCCTGATCCTTCGTGCTCTCTAACAGGCTTTTCAGTGCATTTAAGTCTGCTTCAACATTTGCTTTCTCTCCTGCATCTACCTTATCACCAACGTCGTTAAGTGCCTTCTCCACCTGGAATACCATAGAATCAGCGTCATTTCTGGTATCTACCGCTTCTTTACGCTTCTTATCCTGTGCCTCGTACTCCGCAGCTTCCTTTACTGCCTTATCAATATCTTCATCGGACATGTTGGAGCCGGCCGTGATCGTGATATGCTGCTCTTTGCCTGTTCCAAGATCCTTCGCGGATACATTTACAATACCGTTGGCATCGATATCAAAGGTAACCTCGATCTTAGGCACGCCTCTCGGAGCCGGTGCAATACCGTCCAGTCTGAACTGTCCCAACAGTTTATTATCCTTCGCAAACTGTCTCTCACCCTGTACTACCACGATATCAACAGCCGTCTGATTATCAGAGTAAGTTGAAAATACCTGTGAATGCTTTGTGGGGATCGTCGTATTTCTCTCGATCAGTCTGGTAGCCACACCACCTGCTGTCTCGATGGACAGTGACAACGGTGTTACATCAAGCAATAAGATCTCGCCTGCGCCTGCGTCTCCGGCAAGCTTACCGCCCTGAATAGAAGCGCCGATCGCTACACATTCATCCGGATTCAATGTCTTACTGGGTTCGTGCCCTGTCAGCTGTTTTACCTTCTCCTGAACAGCAGGCACACGGGTAGATCCGCCTACCAACAGTACCTTGCCAAGTTCGGAAGCGTTTACACCAGCATCCTTCAATGCGTTCTGGACAGGAACTGCCGTTCTCTCGATCAGATCGTGAACCAGTTCTTCAAATTTTGCTCTGGTCAGGTTCATATCAAAATGCTTCGGTCCGTCAGATGTTGCTGTTATAAACGGAAGATTGATATTGGTTGTAGTAGAAGCGGACAGCTCCTTCTTCGCCTTCTCAGCTGCTTCCTTCAATCTCTGAAGCGCCATCTTATCATTGGAAAGATCAACGCCCTCTGCCTTCTTAAACTCTTCTAACATCCAGTCTGTGATCCTCTGGTCGAAATCATCACCGCCAAGTCTGTTATCACCGCTGGTAGCCAATACCTCGATAACACCCTCACCGATCTCAATGATGGATACGTCAAAAGTACCGCCGCCAAGGTCATATACCATGATCTTCTGCTCTTTTTCATTGTCCAGACCATAAGCCAATGCCGCTGCCGTCGGCTCGTTGATGATTCGCTTTACATCAAGCCCTGCGATCTTACCGGCATCCTTGGTTGCCTGTCTCTGGGCATCGTTAAAATAAGCCGGAACAGTAATGACTGCCTCTGTCACTTTTTCACCGATATAGTTCTCTGCATCCGCCTTCAGCTTCTGAAGAATCATTGCGGAAATCTGCTGCGGAGAATATTTCTTATCCTCAATGGTACGTCCTCTATCCGTACCCATATCTCTTTTAATGGAAGAAATCGTTTTCTCCGCGTTGGTCACTGCCTGACGCTTTGCCGGCTCACCAACAAGTCTTTCTCCTGTCTTTGTAAATGCCACAACAGACGGTGTCGTCCGCGCGCCTTCTGTATTAGCGATTACTGTCGGCTTACCGCCTTCCATAACAGCAACGCATGAATTGGTGGTTCCTAAATCAATACCGATAATCTTTCCCATAATCATTGCCTCCTATTTGATTATAATAATATTTTTATGTTTTTATTTGTTCAACCGGCTGATTCCTGACCGAAATCAAACCGGATAAATCACTTGATTTTTAATTCGCTACTTTCACCATACTGTGCCGTACAACGCTGTCCCGATAAGTATAACCCTTCTGCAATTCCTCAACCACAATATTCTCGCCAAGGCTTTCATCATCCACATGCATCACCGCATTGTGAAGATTTGGATCAAATTCCTTACCGACCGCATCCAAGGGCTTCACTTCCAATTTTTCCAGCTCCGCCATCAGCTGCTTGTAAGTCATCAGCACGCCCTCCTCAAAGGGTGTTCTTTCCGCGCCTTCTTCCAAAGCTGCCAGCCCCCGTTCAAAATTATCAACCACCGGCAGGAGCTTTTCGATGACACTCTTGGCGCCGGTTTCAAACATCGCCTGTTTTTCTTTCTCAGTACGCTTGCGATAATTATCAAACTCGGCCATCTGACGGACTACCTTATCATTTAACTCATTCAGCTGCTCTTTTAATTTATCCTCTTTTTTCTCTGTTTTTATAAAATGGCGCTTCTTTTCTTTCTTATCTGCATGATCTTCTTCGCCATTCTGTTCTGCATCTTCTTCCAAAGAATCTATCGATTCTTTGGAATCAGCGTCCGCTC
>CAMWKA010000040.1 GCA_947174725.1 uncultured Lachnospiraceae bacterium
CTTCCATATTCTTAAAGCAAATATTTACACAATCATATTATTCACTTATATTGCTCTGTTCCAAATATTTTGAACCAATCACCTTGCATTTCGGCACAACTCTTCCAGTTCCCCCACCGTAAAATAATAATATCTGTTACAGAAATCACAGTGCGTCTCTATCGTCTCCCCATCCGCAATCATGGCGTTTAATTCCTCCCTGCCCAGACTGATCAACGCCTTTTCCACACGTTGTTTACTGCAATTACAATAATACTGCGGCACAATGGTTTCCATGATTTCCACAGACATTCCATCCGTAATCAGGCGCAGGATATCCTCCGGAGAATTGCCTGCATCCAACAGTGACGTAACACTGCTGATCTTCCCAAGATTTTGTTCCAGACAACTGACCGTTTCTTCTGTGGCATCAGGCATCAACTGGATCAAGAATCCTCCCGCCTGTCTGATACTGTAATCCCTGTCCACCAGCACGCCCAGTCCTACCGAGGAAGGCGTCTGCTCTGAAACCGTAAAATAATAAGTCAGATCTTCTGCAATCTCGCCTGTCTGCAATCTTGTCCGACCGATGTAAGGCTCCTTTAATCCCATATCTCTGATCACCGTCAGATCGCCCGCCCCGACTGCGCCGGATACATCCAGCTTGCCGTTTGCCTTTAATGGAAGATCCACTGACGGGTTAAGTACATACCCCTTCACTCTGGACTTTGCGTCTGCCGTTACCGTGATGCCGCCAATGGGACCGTCACCCATGATTTTTATCGTAAGAAGATCATTTTCTCCCTTCTGCATGGCGCCCATCATAGCGCCTGCAGTCAAAAGCCTTCCCAGCGCAGCCGTTGCTACCGGAGATGTTTTATGCTTATTCCATGCCTCCTGCACCAGTTCCCTCGTATCTGCTACAAATATTCTGACCTGTGCATTTTCTGCCGCTGCCCGAAGAATCCCGTCACTCATTTTCCACACTCCTTCATCCATCATCCTCGAATCATGCCAACCATCCAGTGCGCATTCCGGATCTTTAACTTTTCTTGCCACATTCACCTGCTATGACCGTGATCCGCTCGCTGTCCCCTGTTACCGCTCCATTTGTATCCGTATCATACGCTGCCATAAATAAAAGTCCTGCTTCCCGCAGGTAGTCTTTTATCTCTTCCAGCTCATATCCCCGCTGCAGATGTTCTTCCTCAGTCTTTGCGTAAAGACCGCTTTTCTGATCCTTAATAAAAAAAGTCAATGCATATTCATTGATCCCTGATTTCTCATCATATTCGTTTTCCCAGATGAAGCTTCCTTCCTCCCGATTCTCCGCGATCGTCCTATCCCCGATCACATCCCGATACTTATGTACCGTATTAAAATCGAAAATGAAAAGCCCTTTCGGATCCAGATAATTATTGACCAAACGGAAGGTCTCTATCAGCTCTTCCTTCTCCAGAAGATAATTCAGACTGTCGCAGATACATATGACAGCCCGCACAGTGCCATATAATTCAAACTCCCGCATATCCTGACAAAGATATAGGATATCAAGACCGGAAGATTCCCGTTTCTTCATTGCCACATCCAGCATATCACAGGAAACATCCACGCCGATCATATCATATCCCGCCTGCCCAAGCAGTTCCGTCATGGTTCCAGTACCGCAACCCAGATCCAAAATAAGTCCTTCCTGGATCCCATGCTCTTTCAAAAGTTCCACGATCCGCTCTTTCCATGCCTGATATGGCACTTCCTCCATAAACAGATCGTACACGGCGGCAAATTCTGTATACGCTCCCAACTGATCATTCATTTCTTTCTGTATTCCCCGCTTCCTTAGAATCTCCGCCAAGGGCCATCGCGATAACTATGCCGACCACCAGGGCTATCAATCCAGTAACGCCGCTGATCACATCCAATCCGGAGAAGTCATCCAAATTCAACAGCACAATAGCAACCGGAGACGCCAGGATCAGACCGATGATACACCAGAATACCACATAAGGAAACTTGTTTATCAAAATCTCAATAAGCTTTGCAATCCCAAAGATACCGACCACAGCGCCAATCCCAAAAGGGACCAGCACGCCGCATCCATTCAGAATTCCCTGCACATCGAACGCAACCAGCGCCTTTACAAAAGCATTGATCGTCTCGATCACTGGGTTATAATATCCCATCAGCATCAGCATCATGGATCCGCTGACGCCGGGAATCACCATGGTTGCCGCGGCGACGATCCCTACACCGAATATTTTGATACAATTCATCAGTCCAAAAGACAGATCTGCCGCCCCGCCTTCCGTTCCATCCAGTACAGCCAGCACAACTACCAGCGCAAAGAAAATCAGACACCCGATGATATGCTGTGGCCTTATGGAAGCTCCTTTTACTCTGCCCCAAACCGCCGGAATACCGCCCAGGATCAAACCTATAAACAATACGTTGGTCTGAATGGGGATATTTCCTACCATCCATTCGATCAGCATCGATAGTCCCACGATGCCAAGCAGCATCCCGATACCAACTGGTAGCAAAAATAATATGCTTTTCTTAAATTCCTTGATAATATGCGTTACAGAGCTGATCAGCTTATCATAGATGCCCATGGCTACCGCCATGGTTCCCCCGCTGACACCGGGAATGATATTGGCGATCCCAATCACTGCTCCTTTTAAAATGTCCCTGATCCAGTTCATAATTTTCCTCCTGAAATATATTATAATCCATTACAATACGCCAAACTACTGTTTTGATACAGCAGACTCAATCAAAGCCTCATTTCATATAGGACTTCAACGCATCGATCAAAGCTTTTGCTTCGTCATCTGTCCCCACCGTGATCCGCAGATAATTATCGATCCTCGGCTGGGCAAAGTAGCGGACATAGATCTTCTTTGTCTTGAGATACTCAAACAGTTCCTTTGCCGGATATTTCTCATGGGTTGCAAAGATAAAATTGCTCCGGGAATCCGGAAAGGAAAATCCAAGCCCGGAAAGTTCCTTCTTCATCCATTCCCTTGTACTTATGATCATCCCCACAATCCTTCTGAAATAATCATCATCCCTGACAGCTTCAACGCCAAGGATCAGCGACGGGCGGTTCATAGTATAAGAATTGACGGAAAATTTCACGTCATTCAGGTATTGGATCAACTTCGGCTGTCCCATAGCATATCCGATCCGTATTCCCGCCATGGCACGCGACTTAGAAAATGTCTGGATCACCAGAAGATTATCATATTTGTTGATCAATTCCAAAGCGCTTTGCCCGCCAAAGTCAATATACGCCTCATCAATCATAACCACCCTGTCTTTATTATATGATACAATCTCCTCAATCATGGAAAGATCTTCCAAAACGCCTGTGGGCGCATTGGGATTTGGGAAAATGATGCCGCCATTATCCTTCAGATAGTCCTCTTTCCGTATCCTGAAATGTTCGTCTAATGGCTGTCGCTCATAAGGGATCCTGTAAAGCTCCGCCCAGACATCATAAAAAGAATAGGTAATATCCGGGAATAAGATCGGCTTTTCAGAATTAAAAAAAGTTAAAAAAGCCTGGGCGATCACATCATCCGATCCCACCCCCACAAACACCTGCGACGCGTCCAAATGATAATATTCCGCCAGCGCGCTAACAAGACTGTCCGCAGACGTAGACGGATATAACCGTAATTCCTCATAATCCATCTGTTCCAGCAGTCTTTTGACTCCCGGTGCGGGAGGATAAGGACATTCATTGGTATTTAATTTGATAATATCTTTTTCTTTTGGCTGTTCTCCCGGGGTATAGGGAACCACTTTACGCACATTTTTCTCCCACTCCATTTTCATCCTCCATCTGTTCTGAGCTAACTCTCTATTTATCAGCTCTGTCTTTTCTGTTCTTCTGTTGTTATTCTACTCTCAGATTTGATTCTCCGGCTTCTTATTCTTTCGCATTCCGCTCCATCTCCTTCTTTGACCTGATCACGGGAAATTCTTTCTCATATTCTGTCTCATATTCAAAAAGTTGAGTCTCATATGCATTGATGATCAAGGTATCCCCAAAACAATTGTACCGCTGAAACTTCCGTCCATAATTCGTGTGTACGTGTCCATGCAGAAAATACCTTGGGCAATATTTCTCCAACAGATCGACAAAAACCTCAAATCCCTGATGAGGCCGGTCATCTCCGTCCCCAACCCCATATGCCGGCGCATGCGTTACCAGAATATCAAATCCTTTGTACCTTCTCAACTGAAACCACAGTTTTCTAACCCTGCTCCGCATCTCCTTTTGCTCGTACTGATGAATTCCAGGTTTATAACGGAGAGAACCTCCGAGTCCAAGGATCCTTACGCCATCATGCACATAGATCTTATCTTCAATACAGATACATCCATCCGGAGGATACTCCTGATACCGGTCATCATGATTACCATGCACATACAAGATTGGGGCATGGGCAAATGTAACCAGAAACTGCAGATAATCCGGGTTCAGGTCACCACAGGAGATGATCAGATCGATTCCCTCCAATTTACCCGGTTCATAATAATCCCAAAGATTTTTTGATTCTTTATCTGCTATCGCCAGTATCTTCACATAGACCCCCATGATCCCACTTTATGAGATCTCATACTATTTTATCCCAAACACCGTATCAACCCATATGATCGCCCGTCACATTCACCGGAGCCTTGGATTTCACTCTTTGCAGTTTCACTAATTCCACTGCCTCATCCTTCAGCTCGCTGATATCCGGAAGATACCCATCAATATTATCAACTAACCAGTCAAAGCCAACACTATCCTTAGGGGAAAGCACCATTCCATCTTCGCATTTCAGCACGCCTCCCTGCGCATAGATCGGACCGGTAAATGGATTCAGTTCCATTGAACGGAGTCCGGCCCTGAGATTGCGCAGCAGACGTACCGATCCCGCGCCCAGATTTCTGGAATAGATCACATCCACCGCTCCGGAAGACATCCCCCAGAAATAATTCAATGCCTGCGTACCAATTGCAGAATCATCATCCTTATAGCTTCCCCTCATGACAGAACGGATCAGTTCTTCATAAAGTTTCCCCCAATTTCGTACCGGCACCGCCAGATTCTTATGATTGCCATCCTCCTGAATCTGGAACAACCCAAACTCCTTTTTCTCGCTTAGCAGGGCATTTAAATCCCTGCCGGAAATCAATTGGATCTGTTTTTTCTGAAACTCTTCTTTGATATCCCTGTCCTTTACACAGCACCATTCCAGACAAACTCTTGCCCTGGGATTGGTCATCTGCACACCAAGCGCAAATGCGTCGATCTCCGCCACCGTACCGGCAATAGGATAATCCGCAGGATAACCGATATTGCCGCTCTCAATCAGTGAACCTGCAATCGCGCCGCTGATGAACTTCGCTTCATACATTCTCAGATAATAAGTTCTGATATGCTTATGATTAATGTTCATGGAACAATTTAAAATAATTGCTTCCGGATGGTTGATTGCCACTTTCAGCGCCGAAGCTGCCAGCTTGGGAGAAGTAGCAAAAATCACCTTATTGCCTGCCTCAATGGCCGCCTCCAGAACATCCTCCGCACTGTCTCCGTCAACACGTTCAATACAGCATGTTGTAATTTTATCTTTAAAAACATCCTGTATATATTTTCTTCCCAATTCATGAGAATATGTCCATGCGGAATTCTGCACCCCTTTATCATGAACAAATGCGATCTTAAGCGCAGGAGCGTCAACCGGGAAAAGCTTTGCCAAAGATATCTTTTGGGTTTCCGCGATGGGATTCAGTACCAGTGTCGCTTCCTCGCCATTATTATACATCAGGATTTCATTCCAGATGGATGCAAGATCCTTACGGATCTCTGACTGTGTCCTTTTCTTTAACTGTTCATAGCCATAGATCTCCAGATACATGCATATGGCATCACCGGCAGTGATCATCAGCTTATTCTGGGCGCGAAGTTCAAATTCCTTTTCAAACATTGTATAGACCAGTCGGAAATCCTGCCGTTCTTCCTCTGACCATTTCCGTGAACTATCATTGACCACGTATTCTAACAGCTTTTGAAAACCGCCTTCTTTTGTCACCCAAAGGTAATTAATCTCCGTTAGTTCATAAAAATCAAGAAATTCAAAATAAATTCTACTTTCCCGACTGTCCGACTTCTTCGGGATTACACGGGTTACCGTTCCCTCAATGCTGACCGAATCCATAAATTTGGAGACGCTGACCCGCTTATTTCCCTCCATGATGTAAAATTTATTATTAAATTCATAAGCCTTAACCGGATCCCTTAGCCCCTCTGCTTCCAGCATATCATATAACTGTCCCCACTTTGTGGCAAATTCCGAACCAGACTTTAAGATCGGCATAAAATTGCCGGCAAATGCCGTCGTACGACCTGCACTGTACGTGCCTACAATAGACTTGATCGGAATTTCAACAAGTCCAAGCGATACCTGAGTATCTACCTCTACATGGGACAGAATATCATCCAATACTGGAAGGTATGGGTATTGTCCCTTTGCAATACAGGAGCGATATTCTTTTTCTCCCAGTTTTAAAGCCTTATTATATTCTACTATTGACATACAATATCACAATCCCTTCTATACAAAAAATATTTAATGACGCAGCTTCCTATATAGATACGCCATTATCGCCAGTCCTGCCAGCGTATAGATCACGCTGTTGACCGGCGCAACGACCAGCTCATAGGTTTTCCCCGGTAATGCGGAGGACAGATATACAAACGCATTGGCCGCCATATGGAAAACTACCGGAAACCAGAAATTACCCGACCAATATAATACCAACGCCAGCCCAATCCCCATCAGTGCCGCATAGATCCCCTGCAAAAGATTTCCATGGAAAAATCCGAAAAACAACGCTGTCAGACATATAGCCAGCGGAGCCCCCATAAACCGTGAGATCCTGCCGTAAAGCAGCCAGCGGAACAGCAGCTCCTCCGCAATGGGCGTAACGATAACATACAGCAGTACCGCCATCCCAAGAGGTACCTGAACTTGAACCGTAGCTTCGGCAAACCGTTCAGGATCGCCGCCTATCGCCATATAGATATTGGATATGGCAAGGTTCAGCCCCATCGCCAGTAATGCCCCGGCAAGAATCGTCCATCCGTAATATACCGCTTTCACGCGTCTTAGTGGTATCACATCACCACGGCGGTATAAGAAATATAATACGGCCGCCGTACCAACCAACGCTATCACCCTGATCCAGACTGCCAACGCAGAAGAGTGTTCGGTAATGGCCAGTGACAACTCTCCATTGCCCATGCCGGTCATAAAATCCACCAGCTTCATCCCAAGCCATGTTAGCAGTTCTGTCATCAGTTCATATATTACAAACGGGACAATCATATAAATCGCCCGTAGAAATGATGAATCCCTGCCAACGGTCTGTTTTTCTCCCAACAGATAGCATTCCAATTCTTTTACCGTAGCCGCAACATACTCCGCGCCGCTGCGTTCCAACTCTCCTTCCGGTGCATACCCATATGCCACAGCCACGCCATGCAGTCCGTATGCCTTTGCACCGTTCATATCAAAGACGCGATCCCCAATCATTGCCGTACTGTCACGAAAAGTCGCGCTTTCTTTTCCGTTCAGCCAGGCCTTGTCCCATCCTGCCTGATCCTTCTTTAAATCTGCTTCTTTCAGCGTGTATAACTGCAGGAGCGCCTCTTCCACAACTTCTTCTTTCTTACTCCGTCTGCCATCCAGTTCGCTTCCGACAACCACATCAAAATAGGAACTCAGATGAAAATGTTTTAAGATCCTCTTCACAAATACTTCCGGTTTGCTGGATGCCACCGCCAGATAACAGTCCGCTTCTTTCAATCGCTTAAGCATCTCAGGGATACCGTCATATACTATATTTTCAAACAGACCGATGGCGGAAAACCGCTCCCGGTAATGGGCAATCGCCTTTCCCGCATCCGCCTTGGACATATGATAAAATTCCATAAAACTGTCTTCCAGCGGCGGTCCGATAAAGGGTTCCAGCTTGTCTATATCAGGTTCCTCTATATCCATCTGATGCAGCGCATACTGAACGGATCTGCAGATCCCCTCTTTCGGATCCGTCAGCGTTCCATCCAGGTCAAACAGCACATATCGAAATCGTCTATTCACAGCATCCTGCCCTTTCCGAAAATAATTCTACATAATTATAACATCTTAACAATAATTGGTAAACTCTTTTGTAGAAAATTACGAATCCAAATCGCCTTGCATTCCCTATTGACATTTCCAAATGATTTCCATATAATGAGAGACGATTGCAAAACGCATCTAACATTATAACTTACGCTAGGGGTGCTCATCAGGCTGAGAAGCATTTATGCTAACCCTCATTACTTGAACCGGATAATACCGGCGGAAGGAAGCGATCTCGATTTTCTGATTTTTTCAGATATGAACATCGTGAACGTTTTTTCCCTCCCGGCGTAACAACCAAGGAGGTTTTTTTATGCTGAACAATCCGTTTTTTTTCCTACAGGACGATGAATTTGTCCTGACAACTGCAGGTATCGCTGTAACCATCATCATGATCTTGATCCTGCTTGCCACCTCTATCCTGATCGGCGCCAGATTATCCAAGAAAACGCCGGAACGCAAAACCAGTGCACTTGCAAGAAATACCCTTCAGCTGGTTTTCTCTTCTGCCGCTATGGCGCTGGGGATCATCACCTCAGAGGTCATTCCTACCCTGAGTCTGCCCATGGGTGGTTCCATTACACTCTTCTCCATGCTGTTTATCACCCTGATCGGCTACTGGTATGGTCTTGGAGCAGGTCTTACCGCCGCTCTGGCTTACGGACTGCTTCAATTTGTCTTAGATCCCAAGTTTTTATCCTTTGGCCAGCTTCTGTTAGATTATATTCTGGCATTTGGTGCGCTAGGTCTTTCCGGTATATTTTCCAACAAAAAACACGGTCTGATTCTTGGTTATCTTACAGGCGTTATCGGCAGATACATCTTTGCATGCATTGCCGGAGTTGTGATCTGGGGTATCTACGCACCGGAAGGAATGTCTCCCGTGGTCTACTCCCTGACCTATCAGGCCACTTATATTCTCCCGGAGACGATCCTTACCCTGATCATTCTGGCTCTCCCTCCGGTTAAGAAGGCATTGGATGCCATCAAACGCATGGCGGTAGTGTGAAAAGGATTTGAGTTGTCGTAAAAAAAGAAGGCAAGAACTTATCTTGCCCTCTTTTTCATATAATCACTAATGATCCGTACCAGTTCCTTATCCAGCTTTCCATTCTTTGCCATGGAATCCAGAATCTCCAACGCTTTATGCAATGGCATTGTGCCCTTATAAGGACGATCTTCGGAAGTCAGGGAATCATAGATATCTATGATCGTAAGGATCCTGGTCAAAATACTCAGTTCATCCCCTTTTTTGTGATTTGGATAGCCGGAACCATCCAGATACTCATGATGCGAGGACGCAATTTCCTGCACTTTGTCATATTTTTCATTAAACCGGATCTTATCCAGCATTTTATCCGTAAACACAACATGCTGCTGTACGATCTCCCGTTCCTCATCCGTCAGGGTGCCTCTGGTAATCGAAAGGGCTTTCAACTCCTGCTCATCCAGATAGGGGATCTTTGTTCCATCCTTCATCACATAGGTACGCGAAGCCATATCCTTGATCCTTCGAAGTTCGCTCTCCGTGACCCGTTCCCTGATATTCATACCCGGAATCTCCGCCCGGAAATTACTCAACCGCAGATCCTCCATCGCCCACTCCGCATTATCCATCCTGCCTTCCAGCATATCGATCTTCATCATCAGGCTGATCTTTTCCAACTTGTTCAATAATCCCTCAAGCCGGTCACCCAGTCTGGTGGATTTATTTAACACCTCACGCGGCGTGATCATCTTACCGATATCATGAAGCATAGCTGCCATGTATAGCTGCTCGCTTTCATTCTTATCAATATATTTATCATATTCGCCACGGGTATGGAGCGCATTGATATGATCCACGATCTCCCTGCAATATGCCGCCACGTGAACCGTATGATTGGCATTATACGGGGTTCTGGCGTCAATTGCCGTTGTCAGGGAAGCTACAAAAGACAGTAATAGTTCCTCCAAATCCTGAATCAGCATCATATTAGTCAACGCCATGGCCATCTGTGCCGTCAGAGAATTGACCATCTTCACATGCGGTTCGGAAAACGGAATCACGCTGCCATCATCTTCCGTACAATTGGTCAGCTGCATAACGCCGATAACGCTCTTGCCCGGCTCAAAGATCGGAACAGTCAGCAGGGATTTCGTCCTGTAATTATGTACTACGTCGAATTCCTTTATGGATAGGATCTCAAATTCTTTCTCCTG
>CAMWKA010000041.1 GCA_947174725.1 uncultured Lachnospiraceae bacterium
TTCTCATAGGTCGTTTCTTCCATATAATGAAGCATCTGTTTTAACGCCGCGCTGGGAATCCCCTCGGTTCCTTTTGTGTATAAAAACAGGGTACTTGCCCCGTCCTCGTATTCCATCTCCGGCAGTTCTACACATTTGTTTTTTATTGTATAAACCATGCGGTTCTGACCAAACGGATCATAGGACATGATCATAATGATAACAACATTCTTCAGATGATCATAGTCCGTGCCGGAGTTTAAGCTTCTTGCAGCAATCTTACCGTGGTAGAATCGCGTCCTGCGCGGCAACGCCTTTTTATCTGTTGCACTGTCATTATGATCAGGTTCAATATCATAAACGACTGCCCGTTCTTCTCCATGATCTTCTATCTCCGGCTCTGTATACACATCCAGTCTCGCGCCGTGCAGATTGGAATCCGAACCATATAACACCTTTTGCGCCGTGATAGACAGATGCTTAAACTCTCTGCCAAAAATCGTTTTCAAAATGCTTTTTACAAACCGTTCCCCGATTTCCGGATAAGTCACCATCGTCCCGAACAAAAAATCATCTAACAGATCCATCTCCCGGAGCGTCTTCCTCCCTGTCAGCAGATCCGGCGTTGTTCCCGCTATTATTTTATTCGCAGCCTTCTTTGTTACTTCTTTCACTGTTCCTTTTGCTGCTTCTTTCCTGAAATGTTTTTCTTTCATACTGTACTCCTTTCGTATTTAGCGGAAAGAAGTTCCTATATGATATAGAAAACATTTCCTATCACGCCATTTACCGCAATCCGCTATATTTTGTTTATTCATACAGGGATTGTCAGCCGAAATGGCAGATATCACATCATTAGATGTTTCCCAGATATGTAGCGTCATTGTAGCAGATGTTACAATGTGTGTCAAGCAAATCGAATCTACTTTGATTGACTATTTTCAGAAATATGGTATCATATTCCAATGACAAATCCTGTTGTGAAGCAGGCTGTCATAGGCGCTGATACACAAATATGAAAGGACATGCAATATGGAAATTGAACGCAAATTTTTAATAAAAAAGCTTCCGGAAAACTTAAAAGAATATCCGTTCCACATCATTGAGCAGGCGTACCTGTGTACCGATCCGGTGGTCAGAGTCCGCAGAGCGGATGATGAGTATTATATGACTTATAAAGGAAAAGGCCTCCTCGCGAGAGAAGAGGCCAATCTGCCGTTGAATCAGTCCGCCTATGAACATTTAAAAGAAAAAGCGGACGGCAATATCATTTCCAAAACACGTTATCTGATCCCCGACCCTGACGGCGTACACACCATC
Source organism: uncultured Lachnospiraceae bacterium (assembly GCA_947174725.1). Taxonomy (GTDB): domain Bacteria; phylum Bacillota; class Clostridia; order Lachnospirales; family Lachnospiraceae; genus NK4A136. Next base: position 1,300 of record CAMWKA010000041.1, read on the forward strand.
GAGCTGGATGTATTTGACAAACCGTTTGCCCCGCTGGTCTTAGCGGAGGTCGAATTTGAAAGCATAGAAGCCGCTGACGCTTATCAGATGCCCGAATGGTTTCAGGAAGACGTCACCGATCAGCCTGCCTATCATAACAGCAATATGAGTAAACGCCCCCGTTAGTCATCTACGCGTTTATATAACTTACACATCTCATAGATCTTCTCAGCCAGTGCCGCCGTATAGACGTCCTCTTTCATCCGCCAGTCCCAGTTATTACCAAGGGTAGAAGGGGTATTGATCCGCCCTTCGCTTCCAAGGGAAAGATAATCCTGCATCGGAATGATCGCCGTATCCGCAACGCTTGCCATGGCAAGCCGGATCATATCCCAGTTGATCTTCGACGGTCTGCTGTTATTCAGATATTTCCGGGCATACGCTTTATCCGTTCTTTTTAACGATTTAAACCAGCCAAGGGTGGTATCATTGTCATGCGTACCGGTATAGACGACGCAGTTTTTATCATAATTATGCGGCAGGTAATCATTATCTTCATTGGAATCAAAAGCAAATTCCAAGATCTTCATGCCCGGATAGCCGGTCTTCTTCACCAGCCTTTTCACACTGGGCGTCAGAAATCCAAGATCTTCCGCAATGATCGGATGTTTTCCAAGTTTCTGTTTCATTGTTTGAAAAAGATCATAACCGGGGCCTTTTACCCAGTGGCCAAATTCCGCGGTCTTGTCCCCGTAAGGGATAGAATAATACTCGTCAAATCCTCTGAAATGATCAATACGGACGACGTCATACATGGCAAAGCACTGCTCCAGACGCCTCATCCACCATGCATAGCCTGTTTCCTTGTGATAATCCCATCGATACAAAGGATTGCCCCAAAGCTGCCCCGTCTTGGAAAAATAATCCGGCGGGCAGCCAGCCACAGCGATGGGAATATGCTTCTCATCCAGCAGAAACATCTCCGGATTCGCCCAGGTGTCCGCGCTGTCAAGCGCGACATAGATGGGGATATCCCCAATGATATATACTCCTTTTTGATTGGCATACTGCTTTAATTCAAACCACTGACTGAAAAACAGATACTGCATGAATTTCTGGAACTCTATCTCTTCCTGATATTCCGGATCGTTTCTGTATTTCCTTACCGCAGTCTCCGTATGAAGTCTGATATCTTCCGGCCATGTCATAAAGCCCCTGCCCTGATGCGCTGTCTTAAGCGCCATAAACAGAGCGTAATCCTCCAGCCAGAAGCTGTTCTTCTCCACAAATTCCCGATACTTTTCATTTTCCTCTTTATCGGCGCAGCCGCTTCTTTGGAATGCCTTCTTTAAAAGCTTAAATCTGCCGCGGTAGATTTTCTCATAAATAACCTTTTCTCTATTATGTCCAAAATCAACCTCGTCACATTCTTCTTTCTTCAGCCATCCATATTCGATCAGCTTTTCCAGATCAATAAAATACGGGTTGCCCGCAAATGTGGAAAATGACTGGTACGGTGAATCTCCATAACCGGTAGGTCCCAAAGGCAGAACCTGCCAGTAATACTGACCGGCTGCCGCCAGAAAATCCACAAATTCATAAGCCTCCTTTGAAAATGATCCAATCCCGTAAGCAGATGGCAGACTTGATATCGGAAGTAAAATTCCGCTTTTTCTCATATTACGCTTCCTTTCTAAAGGTTTGGCGCCTCCGGGAGGTCGCCATCCATTTTGCCCTGATTACCGTTTGCTGCTTCTATTTTAATTTCCAAATATCCCTGTTATACTCCGCAATCGTCCGGTCAGATGAGAAGAAGCCCGCCTTCGCGATATTAACCAGCATCATCTTCTTCCACTTGGAACGATTCTCATAAGTCTTAAGGGCTTTATCCTTTACCCTGATGTATTCCTTCAGGTCTAACAATGTCATGAACCAGTCTTTATTCAGCAGTTCATTGTACAGCCGCTCCAGAGACTTTTTATTGCCCGCTTTTAACGCCTGTTCGCCGACGATGAAATCCACCGCTTCACGGATCACAGGATCCTTTTCATAAAACTTGCGGGATACATAATCCGCCTTTTCATAATGCTTGATGACCGTATCCGCATCCTTGCCAAAGATAAATATATTGTCGTCCCCTACCAGCTCGTGGATCTCCACATTGGCACCGTCGTCGGTTCCAAGCGTCACCGCGCCGTTTAACATAAATTTCATATTGCCGGTACCGGAAGCTTCCTTGCTTGCCAGAGAGATCTGCTCTGAGATATCGCACGCCGGGATCAGCTTCTCCGCATAAGAGACATTATAATTCTCTACAAATAATACCTGCATATACTGATTGACCTCAGGGTCCTCATTGACGATCTTCTGCATCACCAGAAGCAGATGGATAACATCCTGCGCAATGATATAAGCAGGCGCCGCTTTTGCACCGAAGATGAACGTAATCGGACGCTCCGGCTTTTTCCCCGACTTGATCTCCAGATATTTATGGATGATATACAGCGCATTCATCTGCTGGCGCTTATATTCATGCATACGCTTGATCTGGATATCAAAGATAGAATCCGGATTCAGCGTCACCTTCTCATGCTTCTTTACATAATCGCAAAGCTGAAGCTTCTTCTGCATCTTAATAGATTCCAGCTGATCCAGAACTTTTCTGCTTCCCTTATATTCCAGCAGCTTTTCCAATTCCTTTGCATCTGTCTTATAACCGTCGCCAATGAGCGAAGTGAGATAATCAGCCAGCTCATGGTTACAGGAAAGGAGCCAGCGGCGGAAGGTGATGCCGTTGGTCTTATTGTTAAATTTCTTCGGACAGATCTTGTAAAAGGGCGCAAGCTCCGTCTGCTTTAAAATATCGGTATGGATCGCTGCCACGCCGTTCACTGCAAAACCATAGTGGATATCGATATGCGCCATATGCACCCGTTTTTCCCGATCGATGATCCATACGCGCTCATCCTTGTACTTCTTAGCCACACGCTCATGCAGTTCCTGAATGATCGGTACGAGCTGCGGAACTACTTTCTTCAGATATTTTAAAGGCCATTTTTCCAATGCTTCTGCCAGGATCGTATGGTTCGTATAAGCGCAGGTTTTGCTGACCACGTTGACCGCTTCATCAAACGTGAATCCTTCCTGTTCTGTCAGTATACGGATCAGTTCCGGAATGACCATCGTCGGATGCGTATCATTGATCTGGATCACTGCATACTGGTTCATCTTATGCAGATCTCTGCCCTGCTCCTTCAGCTCTTTAATAATCAGCTGCGCGCCGTTGCTTACCATAAAATACTGCTGATAGATTCTAAGTAGATTGCCTGCCTCATCGGAATCGTCCGGATACAGAAACAATGTCAGATTCTTCTTGATCTTTGTCTTATCAAAATCGATCCCCTTCGTTACGATCCCTTCATCCACGCTTTCAAGATCAAACAGATGTAATTTATTGATTCCCTGATGGTATCCTGCCACATCAATATCATAAAGTCTCGACGTTACCTTCTGCTTACCAAACTGCACGGTAAATGTCACATCCGTCTTATTCAGCCAGGAGTTGTCCTCGATCCAGTCATTCTTCTCCGCCGTCTGCATATTCCTTTTAAAGACCTGCTTGAATAATCCAAAATGATAATTCAGACCGATACCGTCGCCCGGAAGTCCCAGACTGGCAATGGAATCCAGAAAACAGGCCGCCAGACGTCCCAGTCCGCCGTTGCCAAGAGACGGCTCCGGCTCAATCTCCTCGATCTTTGCAAGACTCTTTCCTGCGGACGCCAGCCCGTCATTTAATATATCGTATATTCCCAGATTGATCAGATTATTACTTAATAATTTACCGATCAGAAACTCTGCGGAAATATAATATACCTTCTTTTTTCCCGTAATCTGCTTCTTCGCCTGCAGCAACTCCTTTGTGAGCGATAGCAGCGCGTAATAGATCTCCTTGTCGCTGCATTTCTTAACAGCCTTGCCATACTCCCTTACCGTCAATGCTTCCAACTGCTGCATCACGTCCTGCCCTGCCGCTTTTCTCATCCCTCATATCCTCCGTTCACATTCGTTCCATATTTTATATATTTGTATTTTCTCTGCACATTGTAACCCTTAAACAGAAAAATGTCTAGGAAAAGGTGTTTAATTCTCATAAAAAATAGCCATGCAAAAAAATCTTTAAATGCTATTTACTATTTGAATAAAATGTTTTAATATTTTATAGGTAAGGAAAAAATATATATAATTCATGGAAAAGGAGATATTGAAAATGAATCTTTCACCTCTTCAAAAGGCAAGATATGAGTACGCTCCCAAGCTTCCGGGAATGCTCAGAAACGGTATTGCAGAAATCTGCGTTAAGGAAGGCGCTGAGACGTCAAGCGTAGCAGATCAGGACAAGATCAAAGCACTCTTCCCTAACACATATGGAAAGAAAGAAATCACTTTTGCAAAAGGCCAGAATACAGCCCCGGCTAAAAAGCAGGTTGTAGGCGTTATCCTTTCCGGCGGACAGGCTCCCGGCGGACACAATGTTATTACAGGTCTTTATGATGCCTTAAAGGCAACGAACAGCGACAATGTTCTTTACGGTTTCAAGGGCGGTCCCAGCGGACTTCTGGAAGACGATTATGTGATCTTTGACGACGCGTTTATCGATCAGTACAGAAACACAGGCGGTTTTGATATCATTGGCTCCGGCAGAACAAAACTGGAGACAGAAGCCCAGTTTGCGGTTGTAGAGGAGATGGCTAAAAAACATGGTCTTACCGCTATCGTTATCATCGGTGGCGACGATTCTAATACAAACGCCGCTGTTTTGGCTGAATACATGGCAGCCCACAATACAGGTGTTCAGGTGATTGGATGTCCTAAGACGATCGATGGTGACTTAAAGAATGAAGATATTGAAGCTTCTTTCGGCTTCGATACCGCTACAAAAACTTATTCGGAAGTAATCGGCAACATCGAAAGAGATGCCAACTCCGCGAAAAAATACTGGCACTTTGTAAAAGTTATGGGGCGATCCGCTTCCCACGTGGCTTTGGAATGTGCTCTTGAGACACAGCCCAACATCTGTCTGATCGGCGAGGAAGTTGCAGCTAAGAAAATGTCTCTTTCCTCTATCGCCGGCTATATTGCTGATTCCGTAGAAAAAAGAGCAGCTAACGGCGACAACTTCGGCGTTGCTATTATCCCGGAGGGTATCGTAGAATTCGTTCCTGAATTCTCAGTACTGATTGCGGAAATCAATGAACTTCTTGCAGGAAGCAAAACAGATACTTTCAATGCGCTTCCCAGCTGGAATGAGAAATATGACTTTATCAAGAACGGTCTTACAGCAGAATCATTTGCTGTATTTGACATTCTTCCTACAGGTATCCAGCAGCAGCTCTTCCTTGAAAGAGATCCTCACGGCAACGTTCAGGTATCCCTGATCGAGTCAGAAAAGTTATTCTCAGCGCTTGTAAAGGACGAGCTTGCTAAGAGAAAAGAAGCGGGCACCTACAAAGGTAAATTCAATGCGCTTCATCACTTCTTTGGTTATGAAGGAAGATGTGCATTCCCTTCCAACTTTGACGCAGACTACTGCTACTCTCTTGGTTACAATGCATTCATGTTGATCTCTTACGGCTACACAGGATATCTTTCCAAGGTATCTAATCTTTCCAAACCCGCTGACGAATGGATCGCAGGCGGCATGCCTATCACCAAGATGATGAATATGGAAAGAAGAAACGGGGAAGACAAACCGGTTATCCGCAAAGCCTTAGTGGAGCTTGACGGCGCGCCGTTCAAATATTTTGCGGCACACAGAGACGCATGGGCTGTTGAGACAGCATTCACCTATCCCGGCGCTATCCAGTATTACGGTCCTTCCGAGGTATGTGATATTACAACAAAGACACTTGCTCTTGAAAAAGGCACGATGTAATTCAGAATCATCTGAAAGCTATGATCAAGAAAAACCCCATATGCCGGACTCTCCGGTATATGGGGTTCATTTTATATAACATTATGATACAGCCGCAAAACTATAATTTGAGTATGCATCTTATGACATCATCAGAAGATATACGAAATACGCGATATACGCCACAAGCATCAAAATACCAAATCCCCGCTTCAGTTTATGATCTTTGTTTAGGACTCCGATCCACAGCAGGAGCGCCGTTACTAATGCCACAATATTGTCGATCAGGAAATCCGTAGCTCCATTCCTATACGGCAACGGCGTAATCGTTGCTGCGGCTGCCAGAACAAACAGAATATTAAATATATTGCTTCCAACGATATTGCCAATCGCAATATCCGCTTTCTTCTTTGCCGCAGCCATCGTGGAAGTAATCAGCTCCGGCAGGGACGTGCCAAATGCTACGATCGTTAAGCCAATCAGCTTTTCTGTCATGCCAAAGCTCGTAGCCACATAACTTGCAGAAGATACTGTCACATCAGAACCAAGTACAATAGCTGTTCCTCCCAACAGCACCCACAGGATCAGCTTCCACATCTTATCATTTTCATCCGCGCCTTCCACATCATCAGCGCCTCCCTGCCCTTTCTTCGCCATATTCAGAAGATAGATCAAAAAGCATGCCATCAGTCCCAGCATGATGATACCGTCAACTCTGCCCAGCGCCCCATCAAAATATCCCATCACTAAAACAAATGCCGTAATCACGATAACGAAAGGAATCTCAAGGTTTCTTGTGGATTTCTGTACGGCAAGAGGACAGATGATCGCTGAAATACCCAGAATCAATAAGATATTCATAATATTACTTCCCAAAACATTACCAATGGCAATGTCAATGCTGTCACCGCTCATTGCCGCCGTAATACTGACCGCCGCCTCCGGCGCGCTTGTCCCGAACGCTACGATCGTCAGTCCGATGATCAACTGTGGAATCCCCAATTTATCCGCGATCTTACTGGCGCCATCCACAAACCAGTCCGCTCCCTTGATCAGCAGGACAAAGCCGAACACCAAAAAAACTGCCTGCAAAAGGATATTGTCCGCCCATGCATCATCCCCATACAGCTTTAATAAAACACCTATCACAATCAATACGACCTTGACCGCCATCCCGACTGCTTCGCCTGAACCGGCTTTCTTTTCTGTTACTGCCTTTTCACTCATCCTTTTATTCCTCCCTGACATACGTATCTATAATAATATAATAACAAAATCAATCTTTCCTATATTATCTTACAAGAGCATCCGATCCCCAGTCCTCCCGGGCCAATATGGCAGCAAAGCCCCAGCGGCAGATCGCCATATAAAACTTCTTTCACCGGAAAGAATTCCCTGATCTCTGAAAGCCATGAATCCGTTGTTTCCTTGTCCGCACTGGATGCCGCCAAAAGATAGATATCATCTCTGTCATGAAACTCTTTGAACGTATTTTCCATCTCATTTTTCATTGCAAGCAGCATCTCTACCCTTGCTTTCTTCATCCCGCGGCATTTTTTATAAACGTCCAGCGTACCGACGTCAAATTTTAAAACCGGTTTAATATTGAGGATCGTCCCCAAAGATGCTGCTGTGGAACTGATCCTGCCGCCCTTTTTCAGATACGTCAGATCCTCCACCGCAATATAGATTGACATCTTTGCCCTGAATTCCTCCAGCTTATTCTTGATCTCTTCCGCGCTGTATCCTTTCTGCACCAACTCAAGAGCGTCTAAAACAGAACGATATAAAAGAACGGATACCCGGCCATTGTCAACCACATGGACTCTGCCCTGATAATCGTCCTCCTGCGCCATCATCATCGCTGTACTGCAGGAACCGCTGAGTCCGCTGCTGATGGGAATATATACGATCTGCTCATACTCCTTTAACGCCTCATCCCAAAGCTCCATCACGCTTGCAGGCGAAGGCTGCGAGGTACTGATCTCCATGCCGGCAGCCATCTTCTCAAAAAACTCCTGCCTTGACATCGTTGGAATCCTCTCCTCGGATGCATTTACCTGCCCCGCGCTTCCGACGCCGGAGGTCCCATCCGTATCATCCAGCCCCTCATAGCAACATTCTTCACCAACATAAAAAGGCATGGGGAGCACCTTCACTCCCAATGTCTTTGCAATCTTCTGTGTAATCCCGCTATGACTGTCTGTAACAATTCCTATTGGCTGCATGGTTCCTTCAAACACCTCTGTCAATCATCTTCTAATATTATAGCACAATAGAATAAAATGAAAAGAGTGTTTACAAGGTTTTCAAAATTTCTATCACCTCAGCCGCAGACATACAATTGCTCCTCAATGATGTCCGCCTCCATGATCGGACTGATGATGACCTCCGCTGCTTCCTCCATGACTGTGTTCTCCAGTCTGCGTGCAGCCGGCTACCCCGCAGGAATTGTGCGTATGACTTTCCACCTCTGTACAGCCCGCTACTCCGCAGAAATTGTGCGTATGGCTTTCCACCTCTGTACAGCCTGACACTCCGCAGTTATGGTATGCGTGCCCATCATCCGCACTGTGGGGGTAACAATATTCCCCATTGTGCATATGCACTCCTGTTTCCGTACACTCTGCTATACCACATATATTATGGCCGTGCTCCTCTGTCTGTGTGCAGCCGTCAATTCCACAAGCACCGTAGATGCAATCCCCGTTCTGCGGGCAGTCTTCATTTCCACAAGAGTCGTAGATGCAATCCCCGTTCTGCGGGCAGTC
>CAMWKA010000042.1 GCA_947174725.1 uncultured Lachnospiraceae bacterium
ATCATAGGTTGTCTTGATCTTCCTGATGACCGGCAGCACCCGCTCTATCTCCTCTTTGGCAGAAACCGGCTGATACCCCGGCCGGGTAGATTCTCCACCGACATCGATCATATCCGCACCCTCGGCAATCATCCGCTCCACATGCTCCATCGCTCTGTCCAGCGTGTCAAATTTTCCCCCGTCGGAAAAAGAATCCGGGGTCACGTTCAGAATTCCCACTACATATGTATGATGCTTTACATCAAATTCCCGGCTGCCAATCTTCATACTAATAACCATGCCTTTCCACAGCCTACAAATTTGGGCCGTAGGCACAAATTCATGATTGAAAAATCTTTGATTTTTCAATCTACTTCCATATCAATAGAGTTTATAAGCGCAGCATGTGATAAAACTGTTCTTTCAATGCCTCATCTTCCGCAAACGCACCCCGCGCTGCCACCGTAACCGTTTTGGAACCCGGTTTTTTGACGCCGCGCATCGTCATACACATATGCTCCGCCTCAATCATCACCATAGCACCTCTCGGACTCAGTCCCTCCATAATAGCATCCGCAATCTGCGCTGTCAGCTGTTCCTGCAGCTGCGGTCTCTTCGCGTAGGTCTCCACTGTCCTTGCCAGTTTGCTTAATCCCACGACCTTTCCATCCGGCAGATAAGCAACATGCGCTTTCCCGTAGAATGGCATCAGATGATGCTCACACATCGAATAAAATACGATGTCCTTCTCCACCACCATTTCTTCTGTCTGCACCGTAAATGTCTTAGACAGATGCATCGACGCATCCTCGTCCATCCCTGCAAAGATCTCCTCATACATACGCGCGATCCGCGCCGGGGTATCCCGCAGCCCTTCCCGGTTTGTATCCTCTCCGATTCCTTCTAAAAGCAGTTTTACTGCCTGCTCTATCTTTTCCTTATCTATCATAACTTCTTTTCCGTATATTCCTTTCCTGATCTCATTCCGTTTTAATTAAACATTTGCTTTATATCTTTTACAGCGTATGCGTTAGATGTATTTTTCACACAAATAACCGTACCATTTCACTTGAAATATTGCTCAATCAATTCCTCCGAAAAGGAATAGTACTGTATTCTGTCGTCATTGATATCGCCGTCATAGTCGACTGTTTCCATAACATGCTCATAATCATTAAAGGAAACGATCCTTCCATATTTCTGCGTATATTCAGATATACAGACAATACCGCTGTTGGATATGGCTCCGCCATTCAGCCTATAACTATATACTTCTCCATTTCGATAAGACAATATGTCCCTTGCATAAGTACCATCAAGGATCACTTCATATGTTCCGTCCCCATCCATATCTACAATACTAAAATAGCAGATTTTATCGGGTCTCCATAATGATGACAATATATCAGATTCGTCAGGCTGATATTCTTCTCTTGGAAAATAATCCTTCAGATAAAACCTTTCGTTATCATCCATAGTGCTGATAAACTCCCTCTGATTCATCAGGACATCATAATAAGCCTTCCTTGTCTCCGCATCCATCGGATAAGAAGCTGCCGGATATAATATTTCTTCCCTTTGGACATTTTCTACAATGGAACGTTCTTCTGCCGGTAGTGATCCTAAAAGATAACTACTGTCCGCTCCATCGATCTGATCCGCCAATTCTGATCCGTCTCTATTAGATTCTATAGATTCTATAAATTCCAAAGCTTCATCCTCAGATACATCTTTGCCGCCAACCTCATACACATGTCCGTAATAATCATATTTAACAAGCGTTTCCTCGGTATAGCCGTCTGCATTCAGTTCCGTAAGCCTGCAGTAAGCTCCGGAACCTGCCCCACTGGAACCTTGATAAATTCCGTTCGTGCGGATTCTTTTCATTCCTCGAAAAACAAACTCATAACCATATACGCTGCCATCCTCATAATGCAGGATCCACGTAGATTCAGGACAGCAGTATAGTACCACTTCCTTTCCACCATCATTATCCATATCCACGATCATAAACTGATCTACCCTGATTCCCCAGAATTCATCCCAGTAAAACTCCTGTCCTCCCATGTCATAGCTGATAAAAGGTTTTTTACCATTCAGCACCATCCAGTATGCCAGCATATCCTCCGGTATATCCAGCGCTTTTACTTCTTCCATCGTGTAATATGTAATGTTCTCCCCCTCCAGTTCCGGGCTGACATTCTGTGTTTCATTTTCCGATGAAATCAGTATCTCTGATTCATTCCCTGGTAGATTCTGCGATGGTTCCTCTATATCCCCTTCGGATACATTCACAATATCAGCCCCGGTTACCTGCTGTACTTCTCCACTCACCTGTTCCGATACACATCCGCCAAGGAAACAGCACAAAATTAATACAGTGGATATATTTGAAATAACTTTAATAAATTTCATCTATATTTCCATCTCTTTTACTTTACATTTTTCGTTTCACAATTCTGCCTATAAGATTTACATAACTCGAAGTTTGAAAATAGTTGTTCCAAAAATGATTTCATTATATGATGTTTTTGGAACAACTATTTTCAAACAAAGAGTTATGTAATCCGGAATGAACTCTTTCGCAATACCTAATAAAAATCCGTAATATAACTCATCTAAATAAGGATCTTACGCAGTCTGCCCAGATAAGATAATGATCCAAATGCAATCGTAACATATTTTTCTCCCGCAAGCAAACCCGCCATCTCCACCGCCTCCTCCAGACTGTCAGCAGCTGTGACACAGGGATGATATGCCTTTGCTTTGTCCGCAAGGTCGAAAGCAGACAACGCACGCGGATTTTCCGGTGGTGTTATGGTAATAATATATTGCGCCAGCGGCGCCATGATCTCCAGCATTTTATCATATTCCTTGTCACGAAGTACCCCCATGATAAAGAGAAAACGCTGTCCCGGAAAATACCCCTCCAGAGATTCCCTGAGCCGCTTCACTGCATCTTCATTATGCGCTCCGTCCATGATCAACAGCGGTTTCTTCCGCAGCACGGTAAACCTTCCGTCCCAGACCGTTTCCTCCAGTCCGCGTCTGACCGCTTCCTCCTTTATGGAGATTCCCTGCTCCCGTAATACCTCGATTACCTCTAATGCCACACAGGCATTCTCCGGCTGCCACATCCCCGCAAGACGGATCTTATAGATGTTCTTATGAAAGGAAAACCGCTGTCCGAAGATCCCGTATTTCACCTTCTGAGGCTGCTCCGCAACACGCAGCATGCATCCCTTCTCCTGACAGGTTTTTTGCACCACTTCCATTACTTCCGGCTCCTGAACTGCGCTGACCACAACAGCTCCTTCCTTAATGATCCCTGCTTTCTTTTCCGCGATCTTGGCCAGCGTATCCCCAAGAATCCCTATATGGTCATAAGAAATCGGGGTAAATACAACCACTTTTGTATTACGTATGATATTGGTTGCATCCTCAATGCCCCCCATACCGGTCTCCAGAATGACGATATCACATTTCTTTTCGGCAAAATACCAAAAGGCCAGCGCCGTCTCTGTCTCAAATAATGTAGGTGGCTGCCATCCTTCCGCCTCCATCTGCTCCGCGTGCCCTTTTACAAGCTCCAGCCCCTCACACAGTGCCTTCTGACTGATCATACGTCCGCCAACCTGTATCTTTTCCCGATATTCGCTGATCACCGGCGAAAGATACCGTCCCACACGATATCCCGCCTCTTTTAAAATCGTCGATACATATGCCAGAACCGAGCCTTTACCATTCGTTCCAGCAATATGTACAAAAGAAAGGGTATCCTGTGGATTTCCCATTCTATTTAACAATTCGCGGATGGTATCTAATCCCAGAACGCTTCCGTATGCGCTGATCTTTTGTATATATTCTTCCGCTTCCCTGTATTTCATCTGATACCTCTATTCCGCCTTAGTTTCTGTCTCTGCTTCTGCTCCTGTTTCCTCCAGCTTCCTGCTGATCTTATTATAAACAAACGAAATCATAAACGCCATGACACCGCAGCCCATGATCGTCAATGCCCTTGATAATGTCGAATGATAAGTTACATCAACCAACACCAGCTTAAAAATACTGTAAAGAGAGAGAATCAATCCATACAGGCGGATTGGCTTATAACTTTTAAGGAAGCCAAATGTAATAAAGAGCAGCGCCACAAACAGACAGGCAAGGGTAACCACATAAGATTCCAGCTGATATGAATAAAGCGCCGAATGTACAAATATCGTCAGCTTAATTCCTATATAAAATCCTACTCCCAGACTTTTTCCATAATGTCTGACCATCGGCATAATATTCTGACAGCATAACGCCAGAAATGCCAGAAGCGTAAGAATATGGAATATCTCACCGTTCGTCAGTTCCAGCACCAAGCAGCTCCACAGCATCAGTATAATATTCAAAACGCCTAATGCGATCTGTGTGTCTTTTTCTTTTTGGTCACGCCCCAGCCAGTCCTTGCAGAATGGACTGTGGGTTGCCAAGATACAAAGAACCGCACTAACAAGATACACAATATTGATCCATACTGCCCTTGACAATACCGTATGTTCCGCAAGGATACCTACCATCCGGAAAAGAAAGATCTGCAGCATGACATAAGCGGACCATTTAAACGCAGCATGATAGATCCGGTCGCTGTATAGCAGAAAGAACAGGATCAACAGAACAAATAAAACGGAAAACAAACTATATGCCGCCGGATATCCTTTATGTGATAAACCGTTATGAAATAAGCTGTTATGAAAAACAACGTAGATACCATTGCTTACACATCCGAAAGCAAAATACAGCTTATCCTTTTTGAAAAATCCCATGATAAGAAAGATCAGCGCAAACATTCCAATTCCAAGCAGATCTGACAGTATTCCAAAAGAGTCGCTGTACATCCAGAAAAACAGATATATGACACCCAGCGAGACTACCCTGCCCCAATCCTTGCGCGCCTTATATTCCGTCAGCCACCAGAGCGCTGCATACTGCACCATTGCAGCACATCCACGGATCCATTTATTATCCTGCTCACCCTTTGGAATCAACAGAAATATTGTTAATGCCGCAAACACCGCCTGAACAAAGACAATGATCGTCCATCCCAGAGAGGAATCCGCCGTCATTTCGAATTTCATGATTCTCTGTTGATACAGGAACAACAAAAATAATGTATAGGCGAGGATAATGCCTGTCAAGGCAATCTGTACCGGCAGTTGTATCTCATTTCGAATATTGACCGCTGCTGCCACCAATACGACAGCACCGACAAAATCCATAATCAAAAACGGAAGATTGGCCTTGTAGCCGTTTGTGCGGTCCATCAGCAGATAAAATACGGTAACCGCGATATAATAAAACATCAGCACCAATGTAAAGGATAATAAAGCCGGGCTTTTCATCTCCATAAACTGCATGACGGTTCCGTAAAAGGCGGATATCAGGACACCACTCTGTCCAATGGTCTTAAACAATAATGAACCTTTCCCACCCAGAAAGAATACGACCACCGACCATAATGCCAGCAGGATATATAGGACGATCCCATTGATCAACTCAAAATAACCATAGGTCAGAAATAGGGAAATATAGACTGCACCCACGCCGCAGCCCGCCAGAGACAGATAAAACGCATTGCGGTTCTTACGCATGCCCACCAGTCCAATAACCAATAGAACGCCACTGACCGCATAGATGGAAAACATTCTCGCAGTCTTACTAAAAGCTTCATATGCAACCGTCGCGAAAAGAATCATTCCGATAAAGACCAGAATCGAGGCAAGGATTCCCATCAGATTTCTGCCTACTACATTTTCCAGATTCTTTTCCTGTTTTTTCGTATTAGACGGCGACGACGGAGGAACGGGTCTGACGGAAGGCATCTGCGGCGCGGCACCAGACAATGATGCTGTCATCAAAGGGCTCTGCTGCGCCTGTGGCATGGGGTTCTGCTGTATCGATGGAAACGGCTTTCCCGACTCCGGCATCAGCAAGGGACTTTCCGGCACCCCATTAGGATAATATTTCGCATCCGCCAGCAACGGAATCACCTGTCCATCCGGCGACATGTAGTAACCAACTACAACCTGTTTTTTTTCTTCTTCCATCATGTTTTCCCCGACTTTCAACGATTGATAAAGTCCTCATATCATGTACATCAAAATAAAACAGCAAGATCAAAAAGCTCTTCCGCTTGTTTGTCCTGCCATTTTTTTCTAAAGATTCAGATATCGTCTACATCAGCAATACTACCGGAACCGATATCTAATGTACTTAAGGTACGCCGCTTCATCCGCGCCGCTTCAGAAGCCTGCAGCATAAAATCCTTGATTGCCCTGGCATTTTTGATATGTTCCAACTTCATCGTCGGATGTGTGGTATCTCCTGTATAACATACGACCGTTCCCAGACGGAACATCCTCTCCATCAGGGAAGCTTCCAGTTTCGTATCCACAACTTTATACATATAACAGTCATTTTCAATCCTTTTGAAAAATCCCGAATCAATGGTTACCATTTCCTCCGTAACCGTATAAGTCGTAAAGGTAAAAGGGAGTCCAAAAAACAACCATCTTTTTCTCTCTTTAAATTCCATATGTGCTCCTTTCATTCTGTCCGTCCGGATCTCTGCTTCAGATTCCAAGCCAAGATATCTCACATTCCGGCCATGTTTCCCTATAGTATATATGAAATCATATTTTTTTTCAACTATCCCATCTGCACCAGACTATCATTGATGATCAGCGTTTTTTCTTCAAGCTGTTTTACAAATTCTTCCACTTCTGCATTTGGTTCCGTACAACGGCAGCCGTATAAGGTATGACGAGCCATCTTTTCCCTGCGGATGATCTTTCCCTGCATCTGGATAAATCTACCTTGATGATTCTTGAAAGAACATGTCACCATGACTCCCGGCATCAATTCGATGTTTTTCTTACGGTCTGTGGTAAATCCAAACCCGGAATTGCTGACATCCTTTAATACCGCTGTTATCTGATCCGCAAGCCCCTCTATGACAAAATAAGCCGTTTCCCCAACATAACACCGATGTTCGCCTCTCCTATTCTCAATCCCCTTAGTCATACTGCTGATGACTTTATGAAAGATCAGACCATCCTTTCTGACCGACGTGATCTGGCATCCCTTAAATGTATATGTTTCTCCGGTTTTTAACTGCACATCCATATGAATATGGATATTCTTTCCGTTAAAATTCACACGTCTTCCCTTATGCATGAAAGGAATAACCAGAATTGCTGATCCGGTATTCTTGATTGCTCTGGAAATAAATTTTGCCTGCATCTCTCCATCATTGGAGATATTCATTGTAATCTTAGATCCTACCGGTATTTCTTCAAAATCCATAATACACCTCGTACTGTTTCATTTAATCGGTTCTATATTATTTGGTACAGCTTTCCGCTATAAGATGGCAAAGAAATCTTTAATACATGTTCCTTTATCTGTTTTGCCGCTTTCTTTGTTTTTCCATCCCCCATCGCCGATTCCGCTTTATCTGGCGCCTGTTTCCGCGACGCCTCATCCCCGGCTCCTGTCTGCACATCCTCCGGCTCCTCAGACTTCTTGATTCGCTCCACAGTCTTTAATTCTTCTTTGTTTTCCGAACGTTCCCCGCCATACTTCTTCCATCCGCTGTCCAATACCAGTTTCCAAGTCTGCTTTTTATCCAGCACCAATTCAAAGTCCTCTACTTCATGATCGGCAAAATTCAGCGCTGCAACATAACTTTCCTTTGTTCCGGTTCTCATCATCACATAGACCGGTTCCGTTTCCTGCTTACAGTATAACCACTGAAACTGGTTTGTGTCCAGTTCATGTGCAAAGAACGCATCCTTGGAAGCATATAATTTTTGCAAGGTACACAGATAATCATACAAAGACTTATGTGCCGGCTCTTCCAGAAGTTCCCAGAAAAGACCTCTTCCTTCATTCCATTCCACCCGTTCGCCAAGCTCATTGCCCATAAAATTCAGCTTTTTCCCCGGATGGATATACATATACAGGTAATAAGCCCTCAGTTGGGCAAATTTTTCCGAATCTTCCCCGGGAATCTTTTCAAGGAGCGTCTTTGCTCCATTGACCACCTCGTCATGGGATAAGGAAAGCAGAAATCTCTCATTGTAAAAATACCACATCGAAAACGTCATCTTATGATACTGTTCCAGTCGCTGATTAGCCGGCAGCCCCAAGAAATACAGGGTATCATACATCCAGCCCATATTCCATTTATAATCAAATCCCAGACCGCCTTCCTTTACCGGCTTGGTAACACCGCCCTGCCAAGGTGAGGAATCCTCCGCAAATAACATTGCCGTCGGATGAAGTTTTCTGATGATAGTATTTAAATTGCGGATGAATTCCTGTCCCGCTTTATTTTCCCCCTGATCCTGTGAACCATTGACATAGATCAAATTGCTTACCGCATCGATCCGCAGACCGTCAAAATGATACTCCTCCAGCCAGTAATGCGCCGCCGAGATCAAAAAGCTGCAGACTTCCTTCCTGTTGTGGTTAAACATACAGCTTCCCCACTGGCTGTCTCCGCCCTGATAATATTCATATAATGCCGTGGAATCAAAGTTTTTCAATCCAAAATCATCAATCGCAAAATGCACCGGAACAAAATCCATAATAACGCCGATCCCTGCTTTGTGACATTCATTGATCAGATATTTCAGATCCTTATCCGAACCGTATCGGGACGTCGGTGCAAAAAAGCCCGTCACCTGATACCCCCAGGAACCGTCATACGGATATTCTGTCAGCGGCATCACCTCAATATGGGTATAACCGCTCTTTTTTACATAAGAAATCAAAGGTTTTGCCAATTCCCGATAGGAATACCAGCCGTGCTCCTCCTTCGGATTCTTCTTCCATGATCCCAGATGTACCTCATAGATGGACAGCGGCCGATCGTAATTTAATGTTCTCTCCTCCACCCACTTCTGATCCGTATATTCAAAGCCATTCAACTCTACAATGATCGAAGCGCTGCCCGGACGAAGTTCCACCCCATAGCCGTAAGGATCACTATGCTCCATACGATAACCATTCCATCCGTAGATTACGTACTTATACATCATGCCCGGTTTTGCCTCTTTCGACAAGAAGGTAAACGTACCGTCTTCCTGCCGTTCCATCGGTTCCTCCTGCCAGTCATTGAACTCGCCGAAGATATTCACATGATCTGCTCTTGGAGCATAAGTGCGGAATACCACGCCTTTTTTCTCCACATGGGCGCCATAATAGTTATGGGCATTGTATGCCGTTCCCTGTTTAAACTGCTCCAGAAATTTTTCCGTATTCATCGTGCCTGTTACACTCCTCTTAATTTATCGTTATATGTCCGGGATGCACCTGCTCCCAGTTCCGTTCGTTTATTTTAATCAGATATGAAGTTCTCAGATTTTCGTAATAGTCTCCACCCACATCATAATGAAGCGTGACTGCTTCCAGAACGGATACATCTTCCTCCTGTGAGGATAATTGTATCATATATTTTTGTGTCAGTGTAACTTTTTCGATAATTAATTCTAAATCTTCCGTTACCAGCTGCGTAACCTCCCTTTGCCGCTCCGTCATCTGTGCATAATAACTCTCCGCATCCGTCCGCACGCTCTCCCGTTCCTCCTCAGTCAGCTCCACTCCGGCGCTCACCGCTTCCAGATAATAAATATTGTCCCTGATACAGTAGTCCAAAGCCGCCCTTCTGGCAAGATCGCTGACATATCCTGCGCTGGTCTCCTCATTCATGAACAAACTCCAGTATTCTATGGGATTTTCCGGGTTGTAAACGCTGGCAAACTCATCTCCGGTATTCTCCACCTCCATGATATAATAGGCGATCTCTTTCAAGGTAATCACTGTTTCGTCGATAGTTACAATCGGCTCCGCAAG
>CAMWKA010000043.1 GCA_947174725.1 uncultured Lachnospiraceae bacterium
GCAAGCTTCCAGCGGCATATAATTTCACTCATTCGCGCACTGTTCATTGCTTTCGTGGACATTATACCACAAAATCTCCGCAAGGAACAGGATGTTGACAGAAAGGCAATAATGGTATAAAATTGCAAATGATTTGCAAATGCAAATCGATTGCATTTTTGCCGGCGATTAAATATTAAAGGAACGTGTTGAAATGATACAGAAGCAATATCGCACCAAATGGAAGGACAGCATCATAGAATATCTGGAAAATCATGCGGATCAGAGCTTTTCCGCGGCAGATATTTATGCGGATCTGAAAGGACAGGAAGCTTCCATTAACCTGACAACAGTATATCGCAATCTTGAAAAACTGACAGACAGCGGAAAACTGATGAAATATAAGGCGGCAGGAGAAGAGTCGTACCGTTATCAGTATATAGAGCCTTATGGAAATTGTCAGGAGCATATTCATATGCAGTGCAGAGTATGTGGAAAGCTGTTCCATTTGGAATGTGGGTTTATGAAGGAACTTACGGGACATTTGTTGGAACATCACGGGTTTGTTCTGGAGGGACAGGGATCCATGCTGAGCGGACTGTGTGAGAGATGCAGCGGAAAATAGAAGGTCAGGCGGCATGGAGGCTGAAAATGAAGATGGACAATCATATGGGTAAAATCAAATATAGATGGGGCTGCGCAATGATGCTTTTCATGGTATTGTTCGCGGGATGCGCGGCAGACCGTGGAGAAGCTGCCGCGGACGACGGAAAGATACAGATTCTGTGTACATCGTTTCCGCTTTACGACTGGACACGGCAGGTCGCAGAGGGATGTGAAGATTCTATGGAGATATCGCTGCTGATGGATCAGGGTACGGACCCGCATAATTATCAGCCCACCGCAGAGGATATCCTCCGTATTTCCGAATCGGATATCATCATTTATGTGGGCGGTGAATCGGATCTGTGGATGGAAGACGTGCTGGCAGCCATTCCGGCGGAGCAAAGGGAGAGGCAGCAGTATCTTAACATGATGGAGATACTGGGTTCCTCTCTGAGGGAGGAAGAACCGATAGAAGGGATGCAGGGGAACCTTGGCGGACATGCCTATGGGGAAGCGGAGACAGAAGAAGGACATACGGAGGAAGCGGAATATGACGAGCATATCTGGCTGTCCGTGAGAAACGCTTCCATCTGCGTTCAGGCGATAGCAGCCGCTGTGATGGATACAGATCCGGATCAAAAGGACAATCAGACAATGGCGGAAAATGCGGAGAGATATCTTACGGAGCTGGAAAGTCTGGATGGACAGTATGAGGCGATGGTATTGGAAGCGCCTCTGGACAGGGTGTTGTTTGCGGACAGATTTCCCTTTCTTTATTTGATGAAAGATTACGGACTGGAATATGACGCGGCATTTCCGGGCTGCAGTACGGAAGCGGAGGCAAGCTTTGAGACAGTGATCTTTCTGGCAGGCAGATTAGAGGAATATGATCTTCCGGCAGTATTGGTTATGGAAAACGGGGACCGGAGGATGGCGGAAACAATCATTGCCAATACGGCAGACAAAGATCAGGAGATCCTTGCGTTAAATTCCATGCAGTCTGTGACTGCTGCGGATATCGGGCAGGGAGTGACGTATCTGTCGGTCATGCAGGAGAATCTTGAGGCGCTGCGGACAGCGCTTACTTATAAATAATGAAACATTTAGTCAGAGGAAAATTGATCGTATAAAAACTCAGGAAAGGCAGAGATTATGGCATATATCACATGCAAGGATCTGACATTAGGATATCAGGACGGCATTGTTGCGGAACATATCAGTTTTGTAGTGAAACAAGGGGATTACCTTTGTGTTGTGGGGGAAAACGGAGCCGGTAAAAGCACATTGATCAAGACGCTGCTTCATCTGATCAGACCGATTTCCGGAGAGCTGATGATGGAGGACGGTATTTCTCCGCAGGAGATTGGATATCTTCCGCAGCAGACAGTGGTACAGAGGGATTTTCCGGCGTCGGTATGGGAGATTGTTTTGTCCGGCACGCTTACAAAGTGCGGCAGACGTCCGTGGTATGGCAGGGAAGAAAAGGAGCTGGCGTCAAAAAATCTGGAGCGCATGGGTATGAAGGAGTTCAAGACCCGGTGTTACCGCAATCTTTCCGGCGGTCAGCAGCAGAGAGTGCTGTTGGCAAGGGCATTATGCGCGACTTCTAAGCTGCTGCTTTTAGACGAACCAGTGACGGGACTGGATCCCAAGGCCACTGAGGAATTTTATGAACTGCTGAAAAGTTTAAATCAGGAAGGAATTGCGATCATTATGGTTTCCCATGATATCCGCACGGCAGTCAGGCAGGCTTCCCATATTCTCCATATAGATAAGGAAAATTCGTTCTATGGGACGCGGGAAGAATACATGACACATATGGATGAAAATGCGCTGCATACAACAGTACAGCATAAAACCGGCGACGATCCGGCAGACGGAAAGAAAGGTGTGGATATTTCATTATGAGGGACATGATAACACAGCTGCAATTATATCTGTCATACCCGTTTGTGCGCTATGTTTTGATCGTGGGAACACTGATTGCCCTGTGTTCTTCGATGCTTGGCGTGATTCTGGTGTTAAAGCGGTTTTCATTTATCGGGGACGGGCTTTCCCATGTGGCATTTGGCGCGATGGCGGTTGCCTCTGCGTTAAAGCTGGCGGATCAGACGACCTTTATCATGCCGGTTACGATCATTGCGGCGATCCTTCTGCTGCGAACCGGACAAAATACAAAGATCAAAGGAGACGCGGCGGTCGCCATGTTGTCTGTGGGTTCCCTTGCGGTGGGCTATCTTGTCCTGCATAAATTTTCTGCTTCCGCCAATGTATCCGGAGACGTATGCAGCACGTTGTTTGGTTCTACGGCGATCCTGAGCCTGACAGAAAAAGAGGTGTGGATGTGCGTGGGGCTTTCGGTAGTGGTGATAGGAGTATATTGTCTTTTCTATAACAGGATCTTTACGGTTACCTTTGATGAGAATTTTGCAAGGGCGACGGGGATCAATACCGGCGTTTATAATCTGCTGCTGGCGGTGATTACGGCGGTGGTGATCGTCATGGCGATGAATCTGGTAGGCTCGCTGCTGATCTCTGCGCTGATCATCTTTCCGGCGTTGTCAGCCATGCGTATTCTGGACAATTTTAAAGGCGTGATCATCTATTCGGCAGTTCTTTCCGTTGTGTGTTCATTCAGCGGGATCATTTTGTCGATTCTGGAGTCCGCGCCCGTCGGCGCCACCATCGTGGCGGTGGATATTGCGGTTTTCTTTGTACATTATCTGCTGGGATATTTTCTGCACAGGACATGATCCGGCTATGATGAAAGGTAGTGTTCCTATGGAAATGTTTTCTGTTGCCTGCAGCAAAATGCGTAAAAAACTGGATCTAAGGAAGCGGCAGTAAAGTGGTATTAGATAGTGAGAAGAGAAAATCAGAATGATCGTTTTGGATATGGACAATCCGCCCTATCCTTGCTAAAATAAATGGGGTGAAAATCCTTTGCGACAAAAGACTTTTTAGATAAGATAGAGTCAAGATATTCCGGGAGAGACAGATGGACAGGAAATCAGAAAATACGAAAGAAAAGGGGAAATATTGTCCTGCGGTTATCGTCAGTATGTGTTTTGGCGTCGCGTTTATCGGAATATCCGTGGGATTGATGCGGATCGCGAATTTCGGGACAGATCCTTTTTCCTGTATGAATCTGGGAATCAGTTCCCACCTGCCTATCAGCTATGGTACCTGTCAGCTTCTGGTCAATCTTGTGCTGTTGATTGTGATGATACTGGCGATGCGTAAGGCGATCGGACTGGGAACGATTGTTAATATGGCGGGCTGCGGTTATACGGCGGATTTTCTGCTTTGGATACTGGGGCATTTTAACATTTCCACAGAAAGCATGGATGAGCATCTGGTCATCAGGGTAGTATTAATGTTAGCGGCAGTTGTATTGCTGGGATTTGGCGCGGGACTTTATATGCAGTGTGATATCGGAATAGCGCCGTATGATGCTCTGGGGCAGGTCATAGAGCAGGCGACGCATGGAAAATTACAATATAAATGGACCAGGATCGGTACGGATCTGATCTGTGTGATAGTCGGATTCCTTTTGGGAAGCGTCGTGGGCGTGGCGACGGTGATCACGGCATTTTTTACGGGTCCGCTGGTTACATTTTTCAGAAACTGGCTGGCAAAGAATTTCTTCTCACGCTAAAGGATGGAGAATATAATGAGAATAATAAAGAACTTGGGGAGCGCGGACGTTTGTCCGCAGGGATAAGACATGAATTCTGTATGGATGAGTTATCTGGTAATGTTGGCTGTAGGCGGCCTCATTTGTTTCCGGGGGTTTAGCCTATATAAACTGGTACAGTTTTTGTTATGCGGCTGGATCGGTTATTTTTTGGCGTTACAGGTTTGCGCGAAATTTTCCGTGGAAGGAACGGCGCTTGTGGTCATTGCTTTGGCAGTGGGGCTGATCACAGGATTTCTGGGATTCCATTATTATAAAGTAGGAATGTATTTTAGTGCATCCATCAGCGCTTTTTTGGTGGTATTTTCTTTTTTCTGGCGTCAGGCGATGACGTTGGGAAAGGAACTGCTGGAGCAGGTGAGCGGCGTGGAGCATGTATTTACCTTCGGCAATTTCTTTCAGACCGTCCTGCTGGGAATGAAAGCGGGTGCGGATACGAATTTATTGGATCTTATGCTGTTGGAGGCAGGCATTCAGCCGGAACGGTGGAGCGAGGGGCTGGAGCAGATCATGTCGCTGTTAAAGCAGGGCGCTCTTTGGGCGGGCGCCGCAGGACTGATTTGTGGTATTCTTGCGCTGGTGTTTGGTGATTATGTGATCATCGTTTTGACATCCGTTTTTGGCGGTATGCTGCTGAATCTTCTGGTGGAACAGTTTATTACTCTGGATCCAATCATTTCGTCTGTGATGTTGGCAGTATTTTCGGTGATCGGATTTGTGATGCAGATGAAGCATAAACGGGAGAAACATTAAGAAAATAGGGGGGGATTAGATTGAAAAATCAAAGATTTTTCAATCAGCAATTTGAGTCAGAGCCTCAAATTGCTTTGATCGCAGATGAGAAACCGCCTGCGCGGATTTCTCATCGCGTGTCATCGCAGCAAGCTGCTCTGACATGGAGGATTAATATGGAATTACAGTATATCAAATCAATTTTTAAGGATAAGGAATCATGGAAGGACCGCGAGGTGTCGGTGGGCGGCTGGGTGCGTTCGGTCAGGGCGTCTAAGAATTTTGGGTTTCTGGTAGTCAGCGACGGAACGTATTTTGAGACGCTTCAGGTGGTGTATGACGATCATCTGGAAAATTTTGACCGGATATCCCGGTTAAATGTGGGCGCAGCCGTGATCGTTAAGGGAACGGTGGTTCTGACGCCGCAGGCGAAGCAGCCCTTGGAGCTGCAGGCATCCGAGGTCGTGGTGGAGGGAGAGTCCGCGCCGGAGTACCCGCTGCAGAAGAAGCGTCATTCCATGGAGTTTATGAGGACAATCCCTCATCTGCGTGCAAGAACAAATACTTTTCAGGCGGTATTCCGTGTACGTTCCATTCTTTCCTATGCGATCCATCAGTTCTTTCAGGAGAGGGATTTTGTGTATGTCCACACTCCGATCATCACCGGAAGCGACTGCGAGGGCGCCGGGGAAATGTTTCAGGTAACGACGCTGGATCTGGATAAGATTCCCAGACAGGAGGATGGAAGCGTTGCCTATGATAAGGATTTCTTCGGAAAGTCGGCCAATCTGACAGTGAGTGGTCAGCTGAATGTGGAAACGTATGCATTTGCTTTCCGCAATGTCTATACCTTTGGACCCACATTCCGTGCGGAAAATTCCAACACCACCAGACATGCGGCGGAGTTTTGGATGATCGAGCCGGAGATTGCGTTTGCCGACCTGTCGGATGATATGGTGCTGGCGGAAAGCATGTTAAAGTATGTGATCGGATATCTGCTGGAACATGCGCCGGAGGAGATGGCATTTTTTGATCAGTTTATCGACCATGGGCTGATTGAAAGGCTGCAGCATATTATAAATTCGGAGTTTGCCCATGTCACTTATACCGAGGCCATTGAACTGTTAGAAAAAGCGGAGAAGCAATTTGACTACCAGGTGAGCTGGGGTTGCGATCTGCAGACGGAGCATGAACGGTATCTGACGGAAGAAGTCTTTGGCAGACCTGTTTTTGTGACGGACTATCCGAAGGAGATCAAAGCGTTTTATATGAAATTGAATGAGGATGGAAAGACTGTTGCGGCGATGGATCTTCTGGCACCGGGGATCGGTGAGATCATTGGCGGAAGCCAGAGGGAAGATGACTATGATAAGCTGCTGCAGCGCATGAAAGAAGTGGGACTGAAGCCGGAGGAATATGAATTTTACTCGGATCTTAGAAAATATGGTTCAGTCAGACATGCAGGCTTTGGATTGGGATTTGAGCGGTTGATGATGTATGTGACGGGGATGGGCAATATCCGGGACGTTATTCCATTCCCGCGGACGGTGCGGCACTGCACCTGATAGCGCCGGGGATACATTCGATGCCGGATATGTTGTCAATATAAAAAAATATGGGCAATGACGGAAGAAACGTCATTGCCGTATGAATCAAAGATTTGTGCCGGAAATAATACTTGCAATGGAATTTTGCGCCATGTCGATGATCAGCTGCCTGCCGGATTGATGGCTTAGGTATTCCCTTGCCTTTTCCTGATCGGTCAGGATGGATATGACGTCGGTTTCCTTCTCATCATATTTCTTTGTTTTTAAGGATTCGATGCTGTCCGCAAGGTCTTTGATCGCGGTAAGCAACTCTTCATTGTCCTCATGTTCCGCATCGGATATATAGTCGGAGAGAATGGTAGAAAATTCTTTGGTTTTGGGTTCCGCCTCCGTTTCCTGAGAGGATGCCGTGATCCGCTGGCTCATATGAGGCAGGGAGACTACATGATGCGGATAATGTGTATGATGGATGGCACCGGCCAGTTCATTGACATTCATAAAATAACCTCGTTTCCGCTCCACAGGCGCGAACGCAGGGAGCATTGATCAAATCTTCTGGCGTACAGCGCGATAGATGTATAGCCACCAGATTCGTTAGTACATTATAACACAAATTTTTTCTATGGTATAGTCTTTTGAGAAAACTTAAGGTAATTGCGAAAGAATTAAGCACGGTCTACATAACTCTTTGCTTGAAAATAGTTGTTCCAAAAAAATCATAAATGAAATCATTTTTGGAACAACTATTTTCAAACTTCGAGTTATGTAAACCTCACAGGCAGAATTGTGGAACGAAAGATGATAAAGCATTTGTTTCGTAATTAGGGAAACGCTGATGAAACCGCTTCCATGGAAAATAAATTTAAAAATTTAGCGCGGCATAAGAATCGCGTGGAAAAGAGGAAAAGTATGGATCAAAACAATATGTCTCAACAGGAAAATACCGGCGGGCAGCCGACAGAGCAGGTACAGAATCCTTATGTGCAGCCGGCAGAACAGGTACAGAACCCTTATATGGCGCCGATGAATCAGCAGCCGGCATATCAGCCGCCTGTGTTTTCGGAGGATGTGTCTATGGGCGAATGGATGTGGACGCTTTTACTTGTTTGCATTCCCTTTGTGAATCTTATTCCGTTGTTGTTCTGGGCATTTAGCAGCAGTACGAAAGCGAGTAAGGCAAATTTCAGTAAAGCGGTGCTGCTTTGGATGGTGATCTGTTTCTGTCTGTCGATCGTATTAGTGATTTTGGGATTTATTTTTGGCATCAGTCTTGGCTTCAAATTATTTAACGATTATATGCGCAGCGTTGCGGTAATTATGGCTCTGATGTAATATTCTGTCTTCCTGCGCTCCATCGGCCGCTTGCGCCGCAGGGCAGGATCAGACCGCTGCCGGAGACGGGAAGTCCGATTTCTGAGGATTCCACGAACCCGCCGCGGTTTTTTACAATAGCAGTTTCCAGCATGTAGGTCAGAACAGCGGGCTGCAGACCGGTGGTGTAGGAATTGATCAAAAAGAAACCGGCGTCCTCGGAAAGAAGCTGGGCTGCTTTTTGGATCAAAGGATAGACGGCGTCTTCTATTTTCCAGATCTCTCCCTTGGGACCCCGTCCGTAGGAGGGAGGGTCCATGATAATACCGTCATACCGGTTGCCGCGGCGCAGTTCCCGCTCAACAAATTTGACGCAGTCATCTACCAGCCAGCGGATGCTGTGTTCTCCGATGCCGGAGGACGCGGCGTTTTCTTTTGCCCAGCCGACCATTCCCTTAGAGGCGTCAACGTGGGTCACAAAGGCACCGGCGGCTGCCGCTGCGATGGTAGCGCCTCCTGTATAAGCAAATAAATTCAGGACTTTATATTCTTGTTTCCCCAACTCGACCTGTTCTGTGATCATCCGGGAGAACCAGTCCCAATTCACAGCCTGTTCGGGAAACAGACCGGTATGCTTAAAAGCAAACGGTTTTAAATGGAAGCGAAGAGGTGCGGTCTCTGTCCGCTTAGGAAGTTCGTAGGTAATCTCCCATTCCTGCGGCAGCCCGAAAAATTCCCATTCACCGCCGCCTTTGCTGCTTCTGTGATAATGTCCGTTCTTCTTTTTCCAGCCCCAGTGTTCATGGGGCGTATCCCAGATCACCTGCGGATCGGGGCGCACCAGAATATAATCCCCCCACCGTTCAAGTTTTTCTCCATTCGATGTATCGTAAACCTCATAATCCTTCCAACGGTCTGCAGTCCACATGATGATTTTTCTCCTTAATATATACAGACTTTTTCGAAAAAGTGTTCTTTTATTATTTCTCTTATTTTTACAGCATTTGGTTGATTTGTTGATTTAATCATAACACTGCTTAATCAAGCCAAGCGAGATCATACCATTCCTTATATGCCTGATAAATGGTGATAATTTTATCCGTTTCTATTTCATATACCCTGTAATAACAATATTCATCATCCGTTATTCCTGTTTTGTTATAGTCATATTCTATTTCGCAGTATAAAATATATTTCCTGTCCGGCGAATAAATGGACTGGCGTATTTTATTATCTGTTTCAATACTATTTAATAATTCGTACATTGAATCATCTGATTCCAGACAAATCGCTGAATCATCCGCTTGTGTAAATTCAAATTTTTGCAATCCCCAAAAACATCTTTGATAGTATTGGTGATCCCGATTCCTCCTCAAAATAATATTTTCTACTCCTTGTACTTTTTGATAATCCTGAGAAATATCAAATGGTAAGAAATATTTGGCTTCGGAGTATAATAGCCATCCCCAAATAATAATCAATCCAGCAAAAATCAAAATGCCTTTTAAAAACTTTTTGGTTAGATTCATACTTCACGCCTTTCAATCCCGATTTACTAGTGCAATTATAATCTATTTACAGCAAATACACAATTATTTTTGATTTGCGATGCAAAGCAGCACAATTTCACTGCCAAAGAAAAATGATTGACGTATCATCCCTCATATATTATAATAACTCGCAGTGAATGGCAAGGGAGCCTTTACGGAACGCCTTGCCATTTTAAATTGAAGAAATATATGGCTCTACTTTTAGCAGAGACATACAGATCTGCAGAAGAAGAAAGGGGTAGATGTTGTTATGACAAGTTTAACTGCATGGATACTGGTTGCCTTCGTGATCTATCTTTTTATCATGGTTGCGATTGGGGCGATGTATTCTAAGAAAAATGAAAATGCCGAGGATTATTTCCTGGGCGGAAGAAAGCTGGGCGGCTTTGTAGCGGCATTGTCAGCACAGGCCTCCGATATGAGCG
>CAMWKA010000044.1 GCA_947174725.1 uncultured Lachnospiraceae bacterium
CAGTGAGATCGTGGCATTTTCATCGGAGTATCTGCTGTGGTCGGATATGAATGAGGCGGTGGGAGGCAATAATTATAACGTCTTTATGAATGCGGTCAATAAGCTGATGGGTGAGGAAGAAGCTGGTATCATTCCGCCCAAACCTTTTACTTATGATCCGATTCTCATGAATTCTACGGCAAGGAGCATATTTTCCGTGCTGCTGATCGGAATCATTCCGGGAGGGCTTGTGCTGACCGGATTTAATATCTGGTTTCTGAGGCGTAAATACTAATGGATTGCCTACTAATGGATATAAAGAGAGGAGATATGAAATAATGACAAAGATTAGAACAAGGTTCGCCCCAAGTCCTACCGGGCGCATGCATGTAGGAAATCTAAGGACTGCATTGTATGCATATTTGATTTCTAAACATGAGGGTGGAGATTTTATCTTAAGGATCGAGGATACCGATCAGGAACGTTATGTGGAGGGCGCGGTGGATATTATCTACAGGACGCTGGAGAAGACGGGACTGATTCATGATGAAGGACCCGATAAGGATAAGGGTTGTGGACCTTATGTGCAGAGCGACAGACAGAAAGAAGGTATTTACCTGAAATACGCGAAAGAGCTGATCGAAAAAGGGGAAGCCTATTACTGTTTTTGTGACAAGGAGCGTCTGGCGTCTTTGAATCAAAATGTAGGCGGAGACGGGAAGGAGATCACGGTGTATGATAAACACTGCCTTTCCCTGTCCAAGGAAACGATTGAGAAGAATCTTGCCGAAGGGAAGCCTTATGTGATCCGGCAGAACAATCCCACCGAGGGAACGACTACTTTCCATGATGAGATCTATGGGGATGTTACGGTGGAGAATGCGGAGCTGGATGATATGATACTGATCAAATCGGACGGATATCCGACCTATAACTTCGCAAATGTGGTGGATGATCATCTGATGGGGATTACCCATGTGGTCAGAGGAAATGAATATTTATCTTCCTCACCCAAGTATAACCGCCTGTATGAAGCATTTGGCTGGGAGGTTCCGGTCTATGTACACTGTCCTCTGATTACAGATGAAGAGCATAAGAAGCTGTCTAAGCGTTGCGGTCATTCTTCCTATGAGGATTTAATTGAACAGGGATTTCTGACAGAGGCGGTTGTGAATTTTGTGGCGCTGCTTGGCTGGTCACCGGAGGAGAACCGTGAGATCTTCACTCTTGAGGAACTGGTAAAAGCATTTGACTATCATCATATGAGTAAATCTCCCGCGGTATTTGATTATACAAAGCTTCGCTGGATGAATGGGGAATATTTAAAGGCGATGGATGACGAGAAGTTTTTTGATATGGCAAAGCCGTATCTGGATCAATATCTGAAAGACGGATTAGATCAGAGAAAGGTTGCCATGATGGTAAAGACAAGAATTGAGGTCTTTCCGGATATTAAAGAACTTGTGGATTTCTTCAATGAGCTGCCGGAGTATGATATTGAAATGTACACCCATAAGAAGATGAAAACCAATGCGGAAAGCTCGCTGGCAGTACTGAAGGATGTGCTTCCGATTCTGGAGGGAACGGATGATTACAGCAACGATAATCTGTATCAGACGCTTCTTGCCTATGTACAGGAGAAAGAATATAAGAATGGATATGTGATGTGGCCGATCCGTACCGCAGTCTCCGGTAAGCAGATGACCCCGGCCGGAGCAACGGAGATCATGGAAGTGATCGGGAAAGAGGAGAGTCTGAAACGTATCCGTCTGGCAATCGATAAATTAAGTTGATCATTAACGTCGGTGAACACGCAAGGATTTGTAGTGAAATTATAAAAACAGGCCGTCCATTTATATGGCAGCCTGTTTTTTTGTGGTTCATCAGTATTTTCTATTGTATTTCACTATGCAGCTGCTGCAGGGACTTGATCTCGCCATTTCCTTTCGCCTTCACATAGTGGATACCCTTTGCGGTTGCCCGCGCCGCTGCAATGGTGGTCATGTAAGGGATCTTACCCTTGATAGCGGCTTTTCTTAAGTAGCTGTCATCATTGACGCTGTCCTTGCCGACAGGAGAGTTGATGATCAGGTCGATCTCACCGTTGGTGATCGCATCCAGGACATTCGGACGGCCTTCGTATAATTTCAGGATATGTTCTGCCTCAATGCCGGCTTCGCGGATCACCTCGCAGGTCGTGCCTGTTGCGAGGATCTTAAATCCGTCTTCTGCAAACAGTTTTGCGATTTCGGCAATCTCTTTTTTATCCTTACGGTTGACAGAAATAAGAACCGTACCCTCAAGCGGAAGCGGAGACTGCGCTGCTTCCTGTGCTTTATAAAATGCTTCCCCGTAGTAGGTGGAAAGGCCCAGTACTTCGCCGGTGGAACGCATCTCCGGACCAAGTACCGGATCCACTTCCGGGAACATATTAAACGGAAAGACAGCTTCTTTTACGCCATAATAAGGAATGGTACGGTCTTTTAATTCCGGTACAGGTGATGGACGTCCGGTCAGTTCCGATGTGATGATTTCCGTTGCAAGAGGCACCATGCGGATATCGCATACCTTGGATACCAGTGGAACGGTTCTGGATGCACGAGGATTGGCTTCCAGAACATATACCTTATCATTTTCAATCGCGTACTGCATATTCATCAGACCGCAGACATGCATTTCTTCCGCGATCTTCTTGGTATATTCTTTAATGGTGGCGACATTATCCTCAGAAATATGGACAGACGGGATGATGCATGCTGAGTCGCCGGAATGTACGCCTGCCAGTTCAATATGTTCCATGACCGCAGGAACAAAGGCATGTGTGCCGTCGCTGATCGCGTCCGCTTCACACTCCAGAGCATGATTTAAGAATCGGTCAATTAAAATCGGTCTGTCGGGAGTGACACCTACAGCTGCCGCCATATATTCCTCCATGCTTTGATCATCATAAACAACTTCCATGCCACGTCCGCCAAGAACATAAGAAGGGCGCACCATAACAGGATAGCCGATGTTTTGAGCGATAGAGAGGGCTTCTTCTACAGTTGTTGCCATGCCGGACTCCGGCATGGGGATGCCAAGTTTATCCATCATAGCGCGAAATTGATCCCTGTCTTCCGCCAGATCGATGACGGAAGGAGAAGTACCTAAGATACGGACGCCGTTCTTCTCCAGATCGGAAGCTAAGTTCAGCGGCGTCTGACCGCCGAATTGCGCAATTACGCCCAACGGTTTTTCTTTATGATAAATGCTGAGGACGTCTTCCAGAGTAAGCGGCTCAAAATAGAGTTTATCTGAGGTATCATAGTCTGTGGATACGGTCTCCGGATTACAATTGACAATGATCGTTTCAAATCCAAGCTTTTTCAAAGCCAGGGCTGCGTGGACGCAGCAGTAGTCAAACTCAATACCCTGACCAATACGGTTGGGCCCTCCGCCGAGGATCATGATTTTCTTTGTGTTTTCATTGATTGGATTTTTATCCGGTGCATTGTAGGTTGAGTAATAATAAGCGCTGTCTTTTGTGCCGCTGACATGGATGCCTTCCCATGCTTCTTCTACGCCAAGGGAAATACGCTTATTACGGATTTCCTCTTCGGAAACTGCAAGAATCTTGCTCAGGTAAAGATCGGAAAAACCATCTTTCTTCGCCTGAATCAGCAGATTGTCGGAAGGAAGAGAACCATGGAAAGTAAGGAGCGTTTCTTCCTCCTCAACCAGTTCTTTCATCTGTTCAATAAAATAATGTTTTACTTTGGTCAGCTGATAGATCTCTTCAATAGAAGCTCCATGACGTAATGCCTCGTACATGATGAAATGACGGTCGCTGGACGGGAAGATCAGAAGTTTTAACAACTGTTCCTTGTTCATATTATGGTAGTTCTTGGCATAACCAAGACCGGAACGTCCGTTTTCCAAGCTTCGGATAGCTTTCTGAAAAGCCTCTTTATAAGTCTTGCCGATGCTCATGACCTCGCCGACAGCACGCATCTGCGTACCCAGTTTATCTTCTACTCCTTTGAATTTTTCAAATGCCCAGCGGGCAAATTTGATTACAACATAGTCCCCGCCCGGCACATATTGATCAAGGGTGCCGTATTTGCCGCAGGGGATATCCTTTAACGTAAGACCGCAGGCAAGCATTGCGGATATCAATGCGATGGGAAAACCGGTGGCTTTGGAAGCCAGCGCGGATGAACGGGAAGTTCTCGGATTGATTTCAATGACGATGATCCGGTCGCTGACAGGATCGTGCGCAAACTGTACATTGGTTCCTCCCACAACTTCTATGGATTCAACGATACGGTATGCCTGTTCCTGCATACGTTTCTGACATTCTTCTGAGATGGTCAGCATGGGAGCAGAGCAGAAGGAGTCGCCGGTATGTACGCCGATGGGATCGATATTTTCGATAAAGCAGACCGTGATCATATTATTGTCTGCGTCACGGACGATCTCAAGCTCTAACTCTTCCCAGCCAAGGACGGATTCTTCTACAAGGACCTGCCCCACAAGGCTGGCTTGCAGTCCTCTGGCGCAGACGGTTTTTAATTCCTCTTTATTATAGACCAGACCGCCGCCGGCGCCGCCCATCGTATAGGCAGGACGCAGGACTACAGGGTAACCGAGGGTTTCTGCGATATTCAGCGCCTCTTCCACACTGTAGGCAACATCGCTTCGTGCCATTTCCACTCCGATGGCGTTCATGGCTTTCTTAAATTCGATCCGGTCTTCACCCCGCTCAATCGCGTCGATCTGGACGCCGATGACCTTGACATGATATTGCTCCAGAATACCTTTTGATGCGAGTTCTGAACAAAGATTAAGTCCTGACTGTCCGCCAAGGTTGGGGAGAACAGCATCAGGACGTTCCTTTGCGATGATCTGTGTGAGTCTTTCGACATTTAATGGCTCAATATAAGTAACATCGGCAATCTCGGGATCGGTCATGATCGTTGCGGGATTAGAGTTAACAAGGACGATCTCATAACCGAGACTGCGAAGGGCTTTGCAGGCCTGTGTGCCGGAATAGTCAAACTCGCAGGCTTGTCCGATGATGATAGGGCCTGAACCAATGATAAGGATCTTGTTGATATCAGTACGCTTTGGCATAATACTCCTCCTAGATATAGTAGTTCGTTTCATTTCTTGATTTATTCTCAATACATTATATAGTAGTTGATGTAAAATGAAAAGAGTAATCTTCAGATTAATTTAAAAAATTCAGTTCTTTTTTCTTGTTGAATTTTAGAGATATTTAATGGTAAAAACTGTAAAGATGTGTTACACTGGTAAAGAATGGATTGGGGAATCGCTCCGTATTCAAATGAAAAGCATAGACATGATAAGGGGTTACTGCATTATGGGAGAAAAACTGATAGGCTTATGTATTGCGAAAATTAGGGTGGAAGAGCACTGGCGGAAGCTGAAGGCAATTCAGGAAAAAGCTGTGTCAAAGGGTTACCGCCTTTTGACATATTATATTGATGATATGGACTTTGAAAACAGGAAGGATGCCTTGGAGCCGGATATGTTCCCGGTCATTTCATGCCTGACGCATCTTGATAATTTAGAGGCGCTGCTGATTGATGCAGAAGGTATCAAGGCACAGGAAGTATTGGATATTATTGCAGGACAGGCTGTGGATGCCAATGTCCCTCTTTTCGTATGGCACGGCAGTGCAAAAGGAGCGGTTGAACTTAATTTTGTTATGGAGTATTCCGTCAAAAGATTCCTGCAGTTTTTCAAAGAGAAATATGGATATGAAAGCGTTACTTATGTATCCGGGACGGAAGGGGAAGGATTAACGGGTGCGTATTATCGAACTTATCTTATGGAACAGGGAATCCCCAACGGAAAAATCTCACATATTCCGATGCGGGAACTGAAAAAAGTTCTTCCCACCTTATCTAAAGAGGATCTTTCGGATGTATATTTCTGTGAGAATGAAAATGTTGCGAATTATGTATGCCATCAATTAGGCAGAAACGGGTATCAGGTGCCGGAGGATGTGATGGTTGCCTGTTGCGGAGAAGCTTCCCGGACGCAGGCGGTAGGTCTTAATTTTACGATTTGTTTTATTGATTATATGGAAGTAACTGGCAGAATACTGGACCTTTTAGAGAAGAAAAAAGGCGCGCCGGACGAAAAAAGATTGCGGGATGCTCTTGCGGTGGATGATGTCATTATATGCAGGGATATGGAGTATGCGACAGGCGAAGCGCTTTTGACAATCAATAATCTATACCAGAATCTGTTTGACAGTATGTTACATGAGCAAAGTTTTTACGGACTGACGGATAATCTTTTGAAGACGAGGGGGATCGAGGAGATCGCAGATGTATTTTCCGATTGCATGCTGCGGGATTCCGTATTCTGTGTCAAAGATTCCTTTATGCAGGATATCTTTGTGGAAGGAAGGGAAGACCGTTGGCCGAGAAAAGGAGAAAAATATTTTATTCTTGCGGATACCAGAACGCAGTCCGCTCAGTGGACGTCCTTTTTGCTGGGAGAGCCGATTCCGGGATTGGAAAAAGATATCAATAGGGATATCCCCTTGATCTTAACGCCGGTTCGGTATCTGCATCAGCACTTTGGATATCTGATCTTCTGCGCGGAGGATTACGATAATGAATATTATAAGGTTGACAGGGTCGTTCATAATTTTGGACGTGTTTTGGCGCGTTATACAGTGGAAAAGCGTCTGACTTTTGCCAACAATATGCTGGTGAACGCCAATGAGAATGTGAAGAAGCTGCAGCATGGGGATATTCTGACGGGCATGCTCAATGCGGAGGGATTCAGATATGAATTGTCGCAGCTGGTGGACTACTGCAGGAGTCATGATCAGGAATTGTTGATAGGATGCATTGATATCGACAGACTGAGTAATATCAATGATGTATACGGACATTCGGAAGGGGATCATGCAATCAAGGCGGTAGCGCAGATCCTGCAGCAGTGTATGTCGGATAAGGCTGTCTGCGCGCGTTTGGGGACGGATGAATTTGTAATTGCCAGTTATGCAGCCGCTGACGGGGAAAGCGTGGCAATGAATCTGATAGAAAAGATTAGCGGACAGCGTAGTGAATATAACAGGATCTCCGGAAAAGAATATACGATTGAATTAAATTATGGCTATATCAGTGTAAAGCCAGAGCAGATCACCAATGAAATGGAACTGTTGGACGAAGTGTTTACTCGGAAAAATGTACAGAAAAACAGTAAGCGCAACCAAACCAGACAGAGCAGCGTCGTACCGCAGGAGGAATATAGCAGGGAAGATCATGAAACCGTAAAAGATATCATGGACAAGAACCTGTTTTTGTATGCGTTTCAACCGATTGTCAGTGCGAGGACGGGTGAGATCTATGCTTATGAAGCGTTGATGAGATCGCCGAAAGACAGACCGGTATCCCCGTTGACGATCCTGAAGTACGCGACGATCGAAAAGCGGTTGTATCATATAGAATATGCTACCTTAAGCAATGTTTTTAAACTGGTTCACCAGAATCAGAAAGCGCTGAAAGGAAAGAAGATTTTTGTCAACAGTATTCCCGGGTATTTTTTGAAAGAGGGAGATTTTGATAAATTAAAACATAAATATAAAGATATTTTTGATAATGTGGTTATTGAAGTGACAGAGCAGACAGAGTCGGATGACGGCGAGATCGGTATTCTGCTTGGCAGGAGCGACAGTAATGGATTTGAGGTGGCGATTGATGATTTCGGCACCGGCTATTCCAATACGGTCAATCTTTTGAAGTATCTGCCGAATTATGTTAAAATCGACCGGATGTTGATCAGCGATATTCATCAGGAACCAAAGAAACAGCATTTTGTAAAGAATATTATAGAATTTGCCCATGACAATGGATTTATGGCTTTGGCAGAGGGCGTGGAGACGTTGGAAGAACTGAAAGCGCTGATCAGGATGGATGTTGATTTGATCCAAGGCTTCTATACGGCTCGTCCTGCATTTGAGATTGCAGGGGAGATCAGTGAAGCCCGTCGTATGGAGATCATACAGGCCAATCAGGAGCGGTATGAGACAGTCCGGAAGAGAGTATATCTTGCGGCCAATGATCCGGCACTGAATCTGATGCAGCTTGCATTAAAGAATTATACAGGTATTGTTGTAGCGGAGCCGGAGGTGAAGATCGTTGGCAATCCGGATTTTGTGGCAAGCGTTACCATCAAGATCAAGGAAAATACACACTGTCGTCTGACGATTTCGGATGTCAGACTGCGCAGCAATGATGGTTCGCCGTGTGTTGACGTCGGAGAAGGAGCAACTTTGACGCTTGTGACGGAGAATGGGAACGAATTGTTGGAAGGCGGTATCCGGGTGCCGGAAAGCGCCAGCCTGATTCTGGAAGGAACGGGCACGCTGGAGATACGTTCTAACAGAACCAGTTTTTACGGTATCGGTAATGATGAAAATAGCGCCTGCGGTCAGATTGAAAATCGTATGTCAGGCACGATCAGGATCAACTGTAACAGCAATGTTGCCATCGGTATCGGCGGAAGAACTGCAAAAGCGCTGCTGATCCATGCGGGCAAATTGATCCTGGATATGAATGCGGGCAAAGGAATCGGTATCGGCGTACTGGAGGATGAGGTGCCGATCGAATTGAGGGAGTGTAATTTGGCAGCCAATATTGCCTTTACGGAAGGTACTGTTGTGGGCTCCTGGAGAGGAACGCAGAATTTCAAGGCTGACAGCGTCGGCATTGAGATCCATGGAACGGGGAATGAACTGGCGGGATTCGGTACGATCAACAGCGGCGAAGGAAATATGGAAGTGAAAAACGCAGGGATCTCCATTACGCTCAGTGGAAAGAAATGTCTGCTGTTCGGTAACCATGGAGGCGGTATAAAGATAACTTCAAAATATACCAAGTTAACCCTTCAGGCAGACGGACGGGAGTGTCTGGGAATCGGTTCCTTTGAGGAGGATGCGGTGGTGGATCTGGAGAGTATCAAAATAGAGGCTCTGGTTAGATGTAAGACACCGGTATTTCTGGGAATCAACCCGGATAATTCCAGGAAGGAAGACGTTGTGGAAGTCTTTTCTGTCGAATAAGTTATTTCTATGTTTAAGTCGCAGCTAAGCTGCGATATGGAGGTATAGTATGGCGGCAAGTAAGGAACAGCTGCAGGCGATCCATCATGGGGACGGTCCCATGATGGTGCTTGCAGGACCGGGCAGCGGCAAGACTTTTGTAATCACTCACCGGATACAATATCTGATGGAACATTACGGAGTCCCGCCGGAACAGATCCTGGTGATCACTTTTACCAAGGCGGCGGCGCTGGAGATGCAGGAGCGATTTGAATGTCTGATGGACGGCGCCGGTCAGAATGTCACGTTTGGAACATTTCACGCAATCTATTTTCATATCCTGAAACGATCTTATCATTACGATCAATCCAACATTATCACGGAAAAAGAAAAGCGGAAATATTTAAAAGAAGTCTTAGAACAAAAATTGGGAGAAGAGGAATCGGGAGATCCTTATATTGCGCTGTTATTAAATGATATCAGTAAGATCAAAAACGAAGGACTTCCGGTGGAGGGGTATCAGGCCGCATATCTGCCGGAAGGAAGATTTCAGGAGATTTTTCAGGATTATCAGAATAGGATGCGGATGGAGCATAAGATTGATTTTGATGATATGGTTCTGCTATGCCACCG
>CAMWKA010000045.1 GCA_947174725.1 uncultured Lachnospiraceae bacterium
ACGGTGCAGAGACAGCAGCTCCTCTCAACAGAGCATCTTACCAGCAACCCGCACGCCACGGAAAAAGAGCGTTTTACCGGCATTATCGATAGGAACGACACAAATGTCCTTTCTGCAACCGGCAAGGCGATGAATTTCTCTTTCTATGATAACTTAGGTTATACCTACAATGCCAGATTTAAGCTCAAGGCAACGGATGAGAAGGGTATCTATATCCTGACTCTGGACGATGTCCTACAGGGCAAGGAATCTATTCTGAAGGATTTTGACGCCAGCATCTTTGTCGGCAACAATACGGAAGGCAGTTCCGTTAATGCTGCCAAAAAGAACAGCTATAGCACCATGGATGGATATACATTGGATCCTGCTACAGGTTACATCACGATGGCGGATCCTGATGGCGGCACAAATACAACGGAACTCAAGCCGGCTGATATCTTTAATGCAGACGGCACTGTGAAAGCCGGTCAGGAGGAGAATGCCAATAAATATGCGGAAGCTTTTGGGTTTACCGATTATAAGGATCTGCTGGCACGGACGGTGGATGTAAATACAGGGACTGCTGCAGCTCCTATTATTGAGCCGACGAGGATTTTGTCAATACTGCTGAAGAACCCTCCAACATATATGAACGAAGCTGGTGATACGGTAAATCTGTTTGACGGCGGTACTCTGAATGTGGATGGTTTTACCACGGATGCGGGAACAAGCGTTAAACTGACCTATGATGCAGAGAAGGGAACTTTTGTCGGACTGAACGGTTCCACCAACCTCAAGGAGTTTAACTTCATGCTTACACCAAAGGATGCAACGGCTAAGAATCCGTTTAAACAGATCGCAATGGATATGTCGGCATCATTGAACCTTAATAACGAGAAGACATCCACCATTTCCCCGACCTATGGCGATAAAGACGGAAACGGCGCAGGATGTGCTTTAGGTAAAATGACCGGCGTATCGATCCAGAATGACGGTAAGATCTACGGCGCTTATGATAACGGTCAGACAAAGCTTCTGGGACAGATCGCGGTCGCTAACTTTGCCAATGCGGCAGGTCTGGAAAAGACGGGGGATAACCTTTATCAGGCGACCTTGAACTCCGGTGAGTTTGACGGTATCGGCGTAGATGTATCGTCGGATGGCGGTTCGATCAGAAGTGGAGTTTTGGAAATGAGTAATGTTGACCTTTCGACAGAATTTACAGAGCTGATCACGACTCAGAGAGGCTTCCAGGCAAACAGCCGTATCATTACAGTATCCGATACGCTGTTGGAAGAACTTGTAAACTTAAAGAGATAGCTTGAAAAATGTTTCATAAAGTTTTATAATGGTTTGCGTGGTGTTATATTACCACGCAAGCCTTTTGTGTGGTTTTGTGTGGAGGTGATTTTATTATAGAGGTAACCAAACTGAACGGAAGTAAGATTCTGGTCAATTCCGATCTGATAGAAACCGTGGAGGAAACGCCTGATACAGTGGTTTCTTTGACGACAGGAAAAAAACTTCTTGTAAAAGAAAGTAGACAAGAAGTGAAAAATTTAGTAAAATCATTTAGAAGGGAAATTTTTGCGATACATAATGCAGAATAAAGGGTACATGTGATATGGATATAGCAACACTGCTGGGTGTAGTCATATGTTTCGTCATGGTAGTATTCGGTATTGTCTATAGCGAAACAGGCATTGATTTTACAGTTATTGAGAACTTTTTGGACGTACCGTCCGCAATCATCACATTTGGTGGTGCTTTTTGTGCTGTTTTGGTCATGAACAGCATTAAGGACTTCGTAGACGGATTAAAGAGTATCGGTAAGGCATTTAAGATGCCGCAGTTAGATACTATAGAAATCATTAAAAAGATCATAGACCTGTCCAATATCGCCCGTAAGGAAGGTCTGCTGTCTCTGGAAGAAGCGGCAAGCGATATTGATGATGAGTTTTTGAAAAAAGGGATTTTGCTGATTGTCGATGGTACAGATCCGGAACTGGTCCGTGCGATCATGGAGACGGAGATGGGAAGCGTCGATGCAAGGCATAAGCAGAAGATAAAATTCTGGCAGGATATCGCTTCCATGGGACCTGCCTGGGGTATGATCGGTACGCTGATCGGTCTGGTTAATATGCTTAAGAATTTGGATGATGCTTCCGCAATCGGTCCTGCTATGGCAGTGGCATTGTTGACCACATTGTACGGCTCCCTGCTTGCGAACTGGATCTCCATTCCGGTATCCACGAAGCTGGGTGCCAATAATGATGCAGAGATGGTTTTGAAGGAAATTATGATCGAGGGTCTGTTATCTATTCAGGCAGGTGAGAATCCACGTGTCATTGAGGAGAAGTTAAAGTCCTTCCTTGCACCGAAGGATCGTTTTGGTGAAGGAGCAGAGGAAGCTGCCGAATAAGTATGAGAAGAACTTCTAATTGCTCGCAGCAAAGGCTGCTTCGCAAAGAAGTACTATATCTCATACAGAAGAACGCAAAAAGCGCGTTAAAACGCAAAGGACGCGTTCTTCCGAATAAAGATGCTTTTGTGTAGTGATAGGAAAGTGTGGTGAGAAGAGTTGGCTAAGAAAAAAGAAGAGGCCCCCGCACCCGGGGCACCGGCGTGGATGGCAACATTCAGTGATTTGATGAATCTGCTGTTATGTTTCTTCGTACTTTTGTTTTCCATGTCAACTGTAGATCAGGAAAAGTTTGAGGAAGTTGCGGCTTCGTTTTCTCAGGCGTTTAGTATCTTTACCAAGGGTTCTCAGGCAATCGGCGACGGCGTCCTGATCAGTAACGGCGTCAGCCAGTTGAATCAGTTGGATGATTACATAAATAGTACCGGTCAGCCGGTTGAAAGTTCGGAAAACCCAGAGGATATGCTGGCAGAAGCGGAGAGGATGCTGGAAGAGGCAAAACAGGCGGAATCTGAGGAAATGGCGGAGATGGTGGAAGAAGCGATCTCAGAGGCCGGCATGGATGATATGATAGAGCTTGACTACACCTCCCAGTATGTGCAGCTGACTTTGAACGGTTCCCTGTTGTTTGCTTCGGGAAGCGCCGAGTTGAAACCTGAAGCGGAAGAGGTGCTGCAGCAGGTGGGCGTCATTCTGGAACGTTATGCGGAAAGCACCATAGAGATCGAAGGTCATACCGATAACCAGCCGATCAATACGGCGCGGTTTCCAAGTAACAATGAACTTTCCGACGCCAGAGCGCTGTCCGTATTTTATTATCTGATCGGGCATACGAATCTGGATCCTGCCATCGTAAAACATTCCGGCAGAGGGGAATACTGCCCGATTGCGGACAATAGCACGATAGAGGGCAGGGCGCTGAACAGGCGGGTCGAGATAAAGATATACAATTCTCTCAGCGCGTATTAAAATTTTGCTGATTAGAAGAAAGAAAGGTGTTTAGTTTATTATGAAAAAGAATTTGCTATCTCTCATTATCTTATCTTTACTGGTGGTAAATATCATATTGACGGCAGTGATGCTGTTTTCCGTACTTTCCACCAATAAAAAGACGGCAGCTGTCGTTACGGATATTGCAAGTATTTTGCAGTTGGAACTGAATGACAGCGTGGATGGGGCAGGCGCGGTATCGATCGCCGATACGGAGGTACATGCGGTTGCGGAGCAGACCATCTCTTTGGAGAAGGAAGAGGGCGATACGAAAGATCATTTTGCGGTGGTCAGTGTATCCCTTTCCATCAATATGAAACATGATGATTATGCATCGTATGGCGCGGATCTTGATAATAAGGAAGATCTGATCAAGAGTGAGATCATCTCTGTTGTCAGCAGCTATACGGCAACGGAGGCACGGCTTCCGGAAGTACAGGCAAAGATGTGCGATGAGATTCTGGAACGTATTCAGAATCTGTACGGCTCCACTTTTATTTATAAGGTGACGTTCAGCAATATTATAGTTCAGTAATTCTTGAGTTTTACTGCTGCATGGAGGTAAGGATGGATGGGCGATGTCTTATCGCAAAGTGAAATAGATGCTCTGCTTCAAGGCCTGGCCAGTGGCGAAGTGGATGTTGAAGATATCCAGAATGATTCCGAGAAGAGCGTTAAAAATTATGATTTTAAGCGTCCATCAAAGTTTTCTAAGGAACACCTAAGGACGATGGAGCTGATTTTTGAACATTACGGACGACTGCTTTCGACGAACCTGCCGGTGTATCTTAGAAAAAATATACAGGTCAATGTGACGAGTTCCGAGTCGGTTACATTTTCGGAATTTACCAATGCGTTGTCCAATCCGGTCATTCTGGGTGTTGTCAATTTTCAGCCTCTGCCCGGCAATATCATTGTGGAGCTTTCCTCCAATGTCGCTTACGCGATTCTGGACAGGATGCTGGGAGGCCAGGGAGATACGATTGACAAGCTGAGGGATTTCTCGGAGATAGAGATGGGGATATTGAACAATATTTTGTCCATCTGTACGGGACTGCTTCGGGAACCGTGGAAAAATGTTACGGACATTTCGCCGGTGTTGGAACGGATAGAGACCAATACGCAGTTTGCGCAGATCATTGCGCCCAATGAAATGATCTCCATCATTACGCTCAGTATCACTATGGGTAACGTATCAGGTTTAATGAATGTCTGTCTGCCTTTTGTGACATTGGAAGGTATCCTTGATAACCTGAATACGAAGTTCTGGTTCACCAGTCAGTCCATGAATACCGGTGAGGATAACCGGGAGAATCTGGAGATGCTGCTCAAGAAGGTTCAGGTGCCTGTGAAGGCATATCTTGGAAGGAGCCAGATCACGGTCAATGATTTCCTGGGGCTTCAGGTAGGAGATATCATCCGGCTGGGAACAAAGAAGGACAGCGAGCTGGATGTATATGTAGGTAAGTATAAGAAGTTTGCGGCAGTACCCGGAACGGATCATGATAAATACGCAGTCCGGGTAACGTCAGTATATAGAGAGGA
Source organism: uncultured Lachnospiraceae bacterium (assembly GCA_947174725.1). Lineage (GTDB taxonomy): Bacteria > Bacillota > Clostridia > Lachnospirales > Lachnospiraceae > NK4A136. The sequence continues at coordinate 4,937 of CAMWKA010000045.1, forward strand.
GGAAGAATAGACGATGGATGGCATGCTATCACAGGACGAGATTAATGCCCTGCTTAGTGGGATTGATACAGGAAATAATGATGATACGGCACCTGCTGCGTCTGATGCTTCTTCAGATGAGGAACTGTTATCTGATATTGAGAAGGATGCTGTCGGTGAGATTGCCAATATCAGCATGGGTACCTCGGCGACGACACTTTATTCCCTTGTCAATAGAAAGGTGAATATCACAACGCCCAGGGTATCGCTTGCAACATGGGACAGTATTGTGGAGGATTATCCGACGCCATGTGTATTTGTGCAGATCAAATATACGATCGGATTGAACGGCTCCAACATCCTGGTTCTACGTGAAGAAGACGTAAAGATCATCACCGATCTTATGATGGGTGGAGATGGAACCAACATCGATGGAGAACTTGGAGAACTCCATTTGAGCGCAATCTCGGAGGCGATGAACCAGATGATGGGTTCAGCGGCGACATCGCTTTCTTCTATGATTGGACAGAAGATCGATATCAGTCCGCCTTCAGCAACGCATGTGAATGTGAATGAACTGAAGGATGCAGGAGTTGTGCAGGAGTTTATTGACGGAACATTTGTCAAGATCGCATTCAGGATGCAGATAGGGGATCTGATCGATTCCATTATCATGCAGCTGTATCCATTAGATTTTGCACATTCCTTATATGATATCTTTATGAATCAGCAGGCAGCGGAAGAACCGGCACCGGAACCCGCACCTGCACCTGCTGCAGCACCCGCACCTGCACCACAGGCTGCGCCGGTGATGGAACAGGCGGCGGTCCAGCAGGCACCGATGGGACAGGAAATGTCACAGCAAATGATGCCGCAGATGGGTATGCAGCCTATGATGATGCAGGGGCAGCCAATGCCTTATATGATGCCGCAGATGGCAGCACCCATGAATGTGCAGTCAGCACAATTTCAGGCATTTTCGCCGGATATGGCAGCCATCATCGGGCAGGAGAATATCAACCTGATTATGGATGTGCCGCTTGAAGTTACGGTGGAACTTGGACGAACAGTAAAGACGATCCATGAGATTCTTGACTTTGCTCCGGGTACGATCATAGAGTTGGAAAAGCTTGCAGGTGAACCAATCGATGTTCTGGTCAACGGTAAATATGTTGCCAAGGGTGAGGTTGTAGTCATTGAAGAAAGCTTCGGCGTGAGAGTGACAGAGATAATTAAGGATTAATGTTTTATGGTATTAACGGTTGATACGTTGGACAATGTGGCGCGTTTTCTGACACTTCTTCTGATATTTGGCTTTGTTCTGGCAGTGACGTATTTTACGACGCGCTATATTGCTAATTTTCAGAAGGGAAGGCTTCGTGATGCCAATATCTCGGTGATAGAGACGGCACAGATCGCTCCGGGAAGATATATCCAGATCATCAGGATCGGCAGCCGTTATCTGGCGGTGGCGGTGGGTAAAGATACGGTCACGATGCTGATAGAATTAAAAGAAGAGGAAATACAGCTTTTGAATGAAACGGGAACGGATCTCCCAGGATTTAAAGAAATTATGGAGAAAGCGAAGGAAAAGCTGTCGAAGGAAAAGAAATAGGGTGATCCATTCATGAAAAGCACAAGAAGTTATAAGCGAATACTACATCCCATATGCCTACTGTTTCTGGTGGGCATATTGTGTCTGCTGGTGCCGATGCGCGTCTATGCGACAGATACGGACAATGATGGTGAGACAGATGAACGTACCTATGAGGATGAACCCGGAAGCGCAGAGACAGGCAGGGACAATGCTGATCTGAATATAGGAGATTCCTTTACGGTTACAGTAGATCAGGGCAATGGCACGCTTAACGGCGCGTTGCGTATACTGATCATCTTAACGCTGATTGCGCTTGCGCCGATGCTGTTGATCATGCTGACTTCGTTCACGCGGATCATTATTGTTCTGCATTTTACCAGAACGGCGCTCAATACGCAGACGGCTCCGCCCAATCAGGTGTTGCTGGGACTTGCGGTCTTTCTGACCATCTATATTATGGCGCCGGTCTTTGCGCAGATCTATAATGATGCGATACAGCCCTTAGATGAGGGCAGGATCACGCAGGAAGAGGCGCTGGAGGCGGGACTTGCGCCGCTGCGGGAGTTTATGTGCGGGGAGGCGCTGGTGAAGGATACGGCGACGTTGATGGAAATCGCCGGACTGGAATGGGACGGCGTGACGACAGATGATGTGCCGACCTCGGTTTTGATTCCCAGTTTTATTTTAGGCGAGCTGCGGGCGGCCTTTATTATAGGATTTGTAATTTATATTCCGTTTTTGGTCATTGATATGGTTGTGGCGTCTATTCTCATGAGTATGGGTATGATGATGCTTCCGCCGACGACGATTTCCATGCCGTTTAAAATCTTATTATTTGTATTGGCGGACGGATGGAATCTGATTATTGTCAATCTTGTTAGGACATTCCATTGAGTATAGGAAGGAGAACGGTGATTTTATGACGACAGAAATGGTTACCTCGCTTATGTCACAGGCTTTATATTGTGTTATCACCACCGCGGCGCCGGCATTGCTGGTTTCGCTGGTCATCGGCCTGATCATCAGTATCTTTCAGACAGTTACTTCGATACAGGAACAGACGCTGACATTTGTGCCTAAGGTAATTGCCATCTTTCTGACGCTGATCCTCGGGGGCAACTGGATGTTGAACAATATGATCACGCTGATGCAGGAACTCTGGTCAAACTTTGCGTTATATGTATAATAAGCGGTGAAAGTCTATGATTGATGTAGCTTTTCCTATAGAGGAATTGGAATTTTATCTCTTGATCCTGGTCAGGGTATCCTGCTTTGTTTTTGCGGCACCGTTTTTCAGTCAAAATGGCGTACCCAGACCGGTCAAGGTGACGTTCAGCATTTTCACCGCGTATCTGCTCTATAGCGCTACTCTGGTTCATGAGATGCCGGAATACAGTACATTATTCCAGTATGCGGGGATTGTAATCAAGGAAGCGGTTACAGGGCTTCTGGTGGGACTGGGAGCGCAATTTTGTTTTATGATCATTAGTTTTGCGGGACATATGGTGGATACGGAGATAGGATTTGCCATGGCTTCCCTGATGGATCCCACAACGAGACAGCAGACGACGGTAACGGGTATGTATTTGCAGTATGCCTTTATGCTGATCTTTCTGCTCGGCGGGATGTACCGGTATCTGCTTTCCGCGCTGGCGGAGACATTTATCCTGATACCGGTTGGACAGGCGCAGTTTTTCCTTAACCGGCTTTATGATTCGTTTCTTACATTTATGACTGATTATATCGTCATCGGATTCAGGATCTGTCTGCCGGTATTTTGTACGATACTGATTGTCAATGGACTGCTGGGTATTATGGCAAAGGTTTCGCCGCAGATGAATATGTTTGCGGTCGGACTGCAGATCAAGGTATTTGCCGGACTTGGCGTGTTGCTGTTGACCACGTCCCTGCTGCCGACAGCTGCGGATTTTATCTTTGTACAGATGAAGCGGGTAATCGTGATGTTTGTGAAAGCAATGGGAGCGGTCTATGGTTGAGCATAAGGCGCTTCTTGCCTACCGGCTGCAGTTCTTCGCGAAGGATGGACCCGGCGGGGAGAAGACAGAGGAACCGACACAAAAGAAGATCGATGATTCCAGAAAAGAGGGTCAGGTTGCAAAAAGCAAGGAAGTGGCAAGCACCCTTACCCTGATTGCGCTGTTCCTGATGCTTAAGTTCTGGATTTCCATGCTGGGGAATCAGCTGTTGGAGCTGTTTCCGGGGTATTATGACCGGATGGCGGAATATGTAACGCTGGCGGGCGGACAGATTTCTACGGGGACATTTTCTTCCTTGATATCTTATGCGTTGCAGAGAATAGCGGTGATCATTCTGCCGTTTCTGCTGGTCGGATTTGTAGTCTGCTTTGTAGCGGATCTGGTGCAGGTGAAATGGAAACCGACGACAAAACCTTTGCAGCCGAAGTTCAGTAAAATAAATCCGGCCTCAGGAGTGAAGAAGCTGTTTTCGCTCCAGTCGCTTGTAGAATTGTTGAAATCGATCCTTAAAATTGGCATTATTGTCATCGTTATCTATAATGAGTTTAAGGAAAAATGGCAGACGGTCCTGCTGGTCTATCATATGCCGCTGATGCAGGCGGTGGTTATGGCGGGGGACATGCTGATCAATATCGGGTTAAAGATAGCGTTGATTTTTATCGTTGTTGCCGCTGCTGATTATATCTTCCAGAGATGGAAGCACCATGAAGATCTGAAGATGACAAAGCAGGAAGTTAAGGATGAGTTTAAGAATACCGAAGGAGATCCGCAGATCAAGGGAAAGATCCGTCAGAGGATGATGGAGGCTTCCAGACGGAGGATGATGCAGGATCTTCCTAAGGCGGACGTCGTGATCACGAACCCGACGCATTATGCCGTAGCCATCCGGTACGACACGGACATTGCGGACGCGCCCTTTGTGGTGGCGAAGGGGGTGGATTATCTGGCGCAGAAGATCAAAGAGATCGCCAGAGAGAATCATATTGAAATTATGGAAAATAAACCGTTGGCGCGTTCCTTATACGCCAATGTTGAGATCGGGGAACAGATCCCGCAGGAACTTTATGTGGCGGTTGCCGAAGTCTTAGCTGCGGTTTCCCGCGCGCAGGGGAAGATATAACAGACTAAGAGAGAAAGGAGTGGAAAGCCATGAAAA
>CAMWKA010000046.1 GCA_947174725.1 uncultured Lachnospiraceae bacterium
AGACATGTGTAGGCTCGGTTATTCCACGCTCTGTACCAGCTAACTTAGCGGTAAATCCGGAAAGGAAGTAATACTGGGTCTGCTCCGGTGTCAGAATAGATACAGGCGGCAGTACTCCAAATGCATCTGCGGATAAGAAGATTACGTTCTTAGCAGCAGGAGCAGCGGATACCGGTTTCACAATATTGTCAATGTGATTAATCGGGTAAGATACACGGGTATTCTCTGTTACACTCTTATCGGCAAAGTCAATCTTTCCGTTAGCATCCAGAGTAACGTTCTCAAGAAGAGCATCCCGCTTGATCGCATTGTAGATATCCGGCTCGGAATCTTTGTCCAGATTGATAACCTTTGCATAGCATCCGCCCTCAAAGTTAAATACGCCGTTATCATCCCAGCCGTGCTCGTCGTCACCGATGAGAAGACGCTTCGGGTCAGTGGAAAGGGTTGTCTTACCAGTTCCGGAAAGTCCGAAGAAGATAGCTGTGTTTTCGCCATTCATATCTGTATTTGCGGAACAGTGCATAGAAGCAATACCCTTAAGCGGCAGATAGTAGTTCATCATGGAGAACATACCCTTCTTCATTTCTCCGCCGTACCATGTATTAATGATAACCTGCTCGCGGCTGGTGATATTGAAAGCAACACAGGTTTCGGAGTTAAGACCTAACTCTTTATAATTGTCAACCTTTGCCTTAGAAGCGTTATAAACAACGAAATCCGGCTCGAAATCAGCCAGCTCTGCATCGGAAGGTTGAATGAACATATTCTTAATGAAATGTGCCTGCCATGCAACTTCAACAATGAAACGTACTGCCATACGGGTGTCTTTATTTGCACCGCAGAATGCATCTACTACGAAAAGACGTTTGTCACAAAGTTCTTTCTTAGCGATTTCCTTAACGGTATTCCAAACATCTTCAGACATAGGATGATTGTCGTTCTTGTACTCATCGGAAGTCCACCATACCGTATCTTTGGAATTATCATCCATAACGATATACTTGTCTTTAGGCGAACGACCTGTATAAATACCAGTCATTACGTTGACTGCGCCAAGTTCGCTTTCCTGGCCGACTTCAAAGCCTTCCAAGCCTGCTTTTGTCTCTTCCTCGAATAACATTTCGTAAGAAGGGTTGTGCACGATTTCTTTGACACCGGTAATGCCATACTTGCTTAAATCAATTGCCATTTTTTTAACCTCTCTTCTTTTATATTATAGTTGATATATAGAACCCATTATTAAGCTATATACGTTTAAAGCATACCATATTCAGGAAAATAAGTAAATACCTAAATTCCTTGCTTGAGTTTCCGCAGTTTCATCCACAATAACTGAACTTCATGAGGTTTCGTAATAAAACTTTCATCAACTGCTAAAAAATAAGGAAACCCTGATTCTTCCCTTCTGATGCTTTCAAAAATCGGCAGATTGGTACTTTGGACAGGTCTGTTCCTTCAGCCATGCCCTCTCATCCTCTGACAGATGCGGAGACAGCCGATCATAAACCATCCGATGATATTGATTCAACGCTTCGATATCGCTTTTTTCCATATAGGAAAGATCGATTCCTTCCGGATCCAGCGGCACCAGCGTCAATGGTTTAAATCCCATAAACTGACCGTCTTCATTACAATCCCTCTTTTCACAAAGCAGGATATTTTCAATCCGGATGCCATGGCTTCCCGCAATATAAACCCCCGGTTCATCAGACACCAGCATGCCTTCCTCCAGAACCGCTTCCTTCGCGTTACCGGAGCGCCAGCTGATATTCTGGGGGCCTTCATGGACACTTAACATATAGCCAACGCCATGGCCTGTACCGCATTTATAATCCATCCTCTGCTGCCACAGGGGACCTCTTGCAAGGATATCCAGATTACGTCCCGTACAGCCGTATAAAAACACTGCATTCTGCAGTCTCAGCATCCCCACGGCTGCCAGCGTGTAATGCTTTTTCATCTCCTGTGTGATGCTTCCCATAATGATGCTTCTTGTCACATCCGTAGTGCCGCCCTCGTACTGTCCGCCGGAATCTACCAGATAGATTCCCTCCGGTCTTAACACCGCATCCCTTCCGGGCACTGCCTCATAATGCATCATTGCCGCATTCGCTCCATAAGCGCTGATAGTCGGGAAAGACAGATCCATAAACCCTTTTATCTTCCGGCGATATTCCTCCAGTATCTTTGCGGCCCCACTTTCCGTCAGCCCATCCTTCCGATGCTCTTTGATATACCGGATATACCTTGTGAGCGCAACACTGTCTAAAAGATAGACCTGCTCTATATGTCCGATCTCAACCGGATTCTTGACCGCCTTCATGAGTTCCGTCGGATTCTTTGTTTCCACCGTCTCCGCATGCTCTTCAACAATCCTGCAGACCGTATAATTGACCACTCCGGGATCAAGCATCACCTTTGCTTTTCTTCCAAACGTTTTCTCCGCCTGTTTCAGATGCTCCGGAAGTTCCCTGATAAAATTCTGATACGGATGCCATTCAATACCGTTCACCTCTGCAAAACGGACATTCTCCTCCTTCTCACGCAGGGCGGCTATGGATTTTTCCTTCAGATAGACGATCACCTTTTCTTTTGAGATCAGGGTAAATGCATACGCCACCGGATTGCATGTAATATCGTCTCCCCTGATATTAAACAGCCACATCTGGTCTTCTAATCCGGAAAGCAGCAGATGATCCGCTTTCCGCTCCTCCATCTTCTCCCTGACGCGCAACAGCTTTTCGCTACAGGTTTCCCCAGTCAGCCTTTCCTCTAAAATGCGTATGGGAGCAGCGCTGTCAGACGGTCTGTCCGCAAAAACGGATCCTGCCAGATCATTCTGATAGACGATTTCACCCTGCATTTCTTTCATAAGCTTCTCCAGTCTTTTTCCAAGAGAAGCATTCACACAAAATCCATACAGTCCCAGTTTCATGCCTTCCTTTAGATGTGATTTCAAGTATTCCTCCAACTCCGGAACACCCTGCTGCCTGCTTCTCATCAAAAGGATGCCTGTACCTTCCAGCTCCTGTTCTGCCTGTACAAAATATCTTCCGTCCGTCCAGAGCAGACATTCCTCCTCCCCGACCAGAAGATCTCCGTTAGAGCCGGTAAAGCCCGACAGAAATTCCCGTTCCTTATAATGATCATTAATATATTCCGATCCGTGAGGATCTGCCGTCACTACCAAATAATAATGCACCCCGGCAGCTTTCATATTCTGCCTGAGTGCATGGATACGTTCCCTGATGACCTTATTTTCCATACTGCCCTCAATCCTTCCTCGCATTTTAAAACGCCTTTAAAACCCTTATTTTATAAAGTCAGCCGTGGCTGATGCCCCGATCCGGTCACAGCCAAGCTCCGCAAATGACATCAACGCTTCTTTCGTGCGGATCCCACCAGCCGCCTTGATCTTTACATCCTTACCTATGTTATCTTTAAACAGTATAATATCCTCTTCCTTTGCTCCTGCCGTACCAAATCCGGTGGAAGTTTTGATATAGTCCGCTCCCGCCTTTGTTACGATCCGACATAAACGGATCTTTTCTTCCTCTGTCAGATAGCAGGTCTCAATAATGACTTTTAAGATCTTCCCCTGACATGCCGCGCGTACAGCTCTGATCTCCTGCTCCACAAAATCATAACTGTCATTTTTCACATCCCCGATATTGATCACCATATCGATTTCATCCGCGCCATTTTTCACAGCATCCTCTGTTTCAAATACTTTCACCGCAGTAGTCGCATATCCCAGCGGAAAGCCGATTACCGTACAGATCTTCAATCTGTCGCCATATGTTTCCCTGATCCTTGCAATGTAAGACGGCGGCACACAGACGCTTGCTGTCTGATATTCTATCGCTTCCTCACACAGCTTTCTGATATCTTCCCATGCCGCATATGCTTTTAACATCGTATGATCGATCTTATGAACCGCCTCCCATACCTCTTCATCTGTATAGTCCCGTTTTTCCGCTGTCCCGCCTAAGCGAAGTCCCGAAAGCGATTCCTCTTTAGTTTCCCCAAGAAGATCTTTACGCATATCCTCCATCTGCAGAACCTTCTCGATCCTGCCTAACATAGCCTCCGCCTTAAAGGGCTTCGTAATAAAATCCATCGCGCCCATTTGCAGTCCTTTGCGTTCACTTGCCTGCTCGACATCCGCCGTCAGAAAGATGATGGGGATCCCGGCCGTCATTGGGTTCAATTTGATCTGCTCCATGACGGAATAGCCATCCATCTCCGGCATCATCAGATCCAGAAGGATCAGATCCGGTATATTCTTTTTTAAGAACTGTAGCGCCTGTTTTCCTGATTTCGCCATGGACAGTTGATAATAGGGATGCAGGACTTCCGCCGCGCTCTTTAAATTTGTCGTGCTGTCATCTACCATCAAAATGTGTTTCATATCCCCAAAAATCCTCTTACCATCGTCTGCATCTCATCTTTTTCACATACGGTATCATGAAGCACCGGAGCCTGTCTGATCTCCTCAACTGCATTAGGCACCTCCACCTTAGAAATCTTACATAATTCATCTATCAGCGCAAAATCATCCAGATCCTGATAGGAAGAATCGATGGAAGTCATAACGCTTCTTGCAAATTTATAAGGACTTGCCGTAGACGCAATGACGCTGACACGCTCATCCCCCGCATCCGCCTTATACGTTTCATAGACCGCAGAAGCAACCGCCGTATGCGTATCGATCACATATCCTGTCTTTTCATACAGTTCCCGGATCTTCTTTGCCGTCATTTCTTCCGACGCATATCCGCCGTAAAAATCAGCAAGTTTTTCTTTCATCCCGGAAGTAATTTCATACACACCGGTTTCCGTAAGCTTTGACATCAACTCCCTGTTCTTTTCCGAATCACAATCCGAGATCATATAAATCAGACGCTCCAGATTACTGGAAATCAGGATATCCATAGACGGGGAACTGGTCAATACAAATTCCCTGTTCCTGTCGTAAACGCCGCTTTGAAAGAAATCATATAATACTTTGTTTTCATTTGACGCGCAGATCAGCTTATGTATAGGAAGTCCCAAATTTTTCGCGTAATATGCCGCCAGAATATTTCCAAAGTTACCGGTCGGAACGACAACATTGATTTCATCGCCCTCCTGTATCTTTCCATTTTTCAACAGATTCACGTATGCATAAACATAGTAAACGATCTGTGGAACAAGACGCCCGATATTGATGGAATTGGCAGAAGAAAAGACAAAGCCATGTTCCTTCAGTTCTTTTTTCAATTCCTGATCGGAGAACATCTTCTTTACACCGGTCTGGGCATCATCAAAATTGCCCCTGATACCGATGACTTTGACATTCTTCCCTTTCTGCGTCACCATCTGTTTTTCCTGTACCGCACTGACACCATTTTTCGGATAAAATACGACGATCCTTGTTCCTTCCACATCCGCGAAGCCTGCCATTGCAGCCTTTCCGGTATCCCCGCTGGTCGCTGTCAGAATGACGATCTCTTCTTTTAATTGATTCTTCTTTGCTGCCGTCGTCATCAGATAAGGAAGAATGGACAGTGCCATATCCTTAAACGCAATCGTTGCCCCATGAAAAAGCTCCAGATAATAAGCTCCATCCGCATAAGTAAGCGGCGCGATCTCCTCTGTATCAAACTTACTGTCATATGCGCTGTTGATACAATGCATCAGTTCATCCTTTGTATAATCGGTCAGGAATAATTTCATCACTTCATAGGCAATCTGCCTGTAATCCATAGAAACCATATCCCTAAATCCAAGATCTAATTCCGGCAGGCGGTCCGGGACATACAATCCGCCGTCACCCGCCAAACCCTGTAATACCGCCTTTGATGCGGTAACCTTTTCGCCCGCATTTCTTGTGCTGCTGTACATGATATCCATCATTTATATCCTTGCCTTTCTCAATAATCCAAAGACAAGTATAGCATAAAGGTCGTTTTCATGCAATCTATCTGAAAAATTCATGGCCTCCGTGCTGCGTAATGCTGGTAAGATTGTTTTCAAACCAGGCAAGTCCGTCCGAGTCCGCGTATTTTCTTGAAACAAAATACAAAGCCCCGTCTGAGATATCTTCCTCTAACAATGCGGCATAAACCGCTTCCCTTGTTTCTTCTGTCACAATAACGTCATTGATCCTTCCATTTCCCACAGGCGAAAACTGGTAGACCCCATCGACGTGCTGAAATACCACACTCTCCACATCATTCGGAAATCTTGGATTTTCCACTCGATTTATGATCACATCCGCAACCAGCATTTTGCCCATGACATCCTCTCCGCCGGCTTCCGCCTGAACAATACGGCAAAGGATCTCTATCTCCTGTTCATCAAGATCTATCCGGTAATTCCGATGGATGCTTAAACACTCTACTGTTCTTTCATTGCCATAGATCCGCTCTAACGTTTTTTCATATACTTTGTTGATGCTGCTTTCACTTATCCTCTCTATCACCGATTCCTTTTGTACCCTATAAGAATATTCTCTCATTTCCATCAATAGTCTTGCATTAATGAATACAATTGTCAGCATTACATACAATACTACAAAGTAACAGGAATAACGTTTATACAAAATATCATGTCCTCCAAAAATACTTTCCTAATATTTTATTCAGACATGTCCCAAAATATACCAGTCCAGTTCACCACAAATACCGACATAAGAAACCTGTTTTATACAAATATTTGCAACAACTATCATATTCTGCTATAATCCACATAGCAAATCCGGGTTATCAAAAGACATCAACCTTCCGGTCGTATGATGAACATCTTACGGTCATGCATTGAGAAAAGGACTGATATTAAGAATCAATATGAACGCGAAAAAAGAAGGAAAACATCTTGCCGGTGTCACACCAGCCAGAAAAAAGGATCATACCGTTTATTACCGCGCTTCCATAACATACCGTGGAAAGCATATCAGTCTTGGCAGCTTTTCGACGGCACAGCAGGCGCATATGGCTTACAGAGAAGCATCTTCCATTCTGTCTGGTCCAAATGCTGTGCTGGAAAAATATTCTTCTGCTTCCGCGCTCTCTTTTGAGAAACGGGTATGCCTTATTAATTACCGTGATAACGGCATCTATATCGCGCATCCCATCTACATTCGCCCTAAAATGTTTTATTACTATTTGTCACCGGATGAAATCTTAAAATTTGATGTAGATGATCTTTTTTACTATTCTTCTCATAAGATCATGAAGCGGGGCGGTCATCTTTTTGTCGCCGATTACGGCGCCCAGATCAGCGTGGCAGGCAGATACGGCATCAAACGTTATGCTGTAGAAGGACGTGACTACCGCTTTAAAAACGGAGATCCTCTGGATTTCCGTTATTCCAATATCGAGATCCTAAACTCCTATCATGGCGTCAGACGTCAGGAAATAAACAATAAAGTATCTTTCCGTGCTTTGATCCATATCAAAGGTAATTATGTGATCGGTACTTATCCAACTGAGCTCGAAGCAGCGGTCGCCTATAATAAAGCTGTGGATCTCCTGCATCAGAAGGGTGTGCAAAAAAAATACGCCATCAATTTTATTGACGACGTAAGTTCCTCGGAATATGCAAAAATTTATAAACAGATCAAAATCTCCAAGCGAATAATGGATTATACTCCATAACAATCCCTGATTCTAACCACTATTTCAGTACGGATCTGCTGCGTTCACTGCAGGTTTTATTTCACCGAATAATCAATAAAACAGATATTCAGATTGGCGTCTCCTGCAATTCCGGCGATAGAACCGTGAGTGGTGTATTGCCACATGACAAACTGATATGGATAATCCGGAATATCCATCTCCTGGGACAGCCATACATCATACCCGATCATGGAGCCTAAACTCAGCTTCTGGATCAGCCATTCCTTATCCCCATAGACCATCGGAAAATATCCGTTCTCTCTGATCTTATCCATAAACGCAAGCGCAATATTAGTGCGCTCCATCTTATCCAGCGAATCGATCCTTGAAACCTCATTGGGTATGGTATCCATGGCAAAAACCACCGGATACTGTATCTTATTTCCGGAGATCGTATCGATGACAAACTGTGCCTCTTCCTCCGCTTCCTCCACAGTGACTGCCTGTGAGAAAAAATAAACCCCGACATCCAGTCCTGCTTCCGTGGCACGTTTCAGGTTATCCATAAAATACTCATCCATTGTGATCTCACCGGAACTATATCCCCTTTGTCCAAGCCGCAGCATCACAAATTCTATCCCCGCGCGTTTCAATTCCAAAAAATCCACATAATCCTGGGTTTTGGAAATATCCACGCCCACATAGGAGACTCTTGTATTGTTCTCATAATATTTCATCAGCGGTCTCTGATACACCAGTCCCGAATAATCATAATCATTTCTCGCAAGATACTGATTGATGCTTACCCACTCTTCCGTGCCGTTATCATGTATGATCAGCGTATGCAGCCCATCCGTAGCCGGATCATCCTTTACCACAACCGAAGAAGACTCCTCCGGTTCATTTTCCGCTGCCGTATCGCCCGGACGTTCCTCCCAGATATCCAGATCATCCGCCGTCAGCGTACTGCCGCTCAGCAGATCTTCCACGCTGTTCTCCAACTGGACATTCTGCGCATGCTCCTGCTCTGCCGCCGACAACGCGCCGGAATATTGGGAAGACACCTGCGCGCCGCCTCTCTGACCATTCCCGCTATTGAGCAGTAATACAATAAGCAATATCCCCAAAACAGAAACACTGCCGATGATCACTGCATAACGAAACGTAACAGCGCTGCTGCGGCGCGTCATCTCATGATCGTAATAATCGTCAAAATCATATTCATCTTCAAAATCATCATCTAATCTCATTGTTATGTTGTCCCTTTTTTAGTATAGGTGTTATTCAATAAGGATTGCGAAAATCCTTCGACGGAATTTCGATAAAGTCAACTGTCTGCAACAAATATTGGTCTGGGAAATATGGAATGTTTCAATCCAAGTCAAGCCAGAACGCCGGCACATAACATTCTTTATATTGAGGACAATTCGGATAATCCTCCAGCAAATATTGTTTCAACGTTTCATTACTTTCAAAATAAGTAATTTCATCTGCAGGGATTTCACTGAACCAGCCATCGCTATATTGGCTTTGAGGACCTCCAAGTCCACAAGCCGGATGACTATCATGTACATGACACCACCAAGTAAATCCTTTGATCTTGATACCCAATTGTTCCATACAATCTATAAATTCACCGATATTTTCAACAGGACAAATCAAATCTATGTAACCATTTCCAACAGGCTGGATATGGAGCTTTTTCATAATATTATCAAGATTATTTTTCAATTCAAAATCCATAGCAGTCACGCTCTTTATATCGAAATGTATCGTTTTGAATTTTATCATAGGTATCTACGCGATTCAATATCCTTTCGTGAAATCGCCGAAGTTTGCCGGAGCAACACCAATCTTAAAC